>NZ_JBSGTR010000008.1:0-145721 GCF_053607505.1 Rhodococcus sp. NPDC055112 | reverse complement strand
GATCCATCGGATCCGCGCCCGCCCTCGTCGTAAGCTGGGTTGATGGTGAAGTGGACAGCGCAGGACATTGCTGATCAGCAGGGCCGCACCTTCGTGGTGACCGGCGCCAACAGCGGGCTGGGGGAGGTCGCGGCCCGCGCTCTGGGAGCGGCGGGAGCCTCTGTGATCCTGGCCTGCCGCAATGTCGACAAGGGCAGTGCCGTTGCCGCCCAGATCGGGGAGAACGCACAGGTGCGCCGCCTCGACCTGGCCGACCTGTCATCGGTGCGCGAGTTCGCCGCCGGCGTCGAGAAAGTCGACGTGTTGATCAACAACGCGGGGGTGATGGCAGTGCCGAAGGGCGCCACCGCCGACGGGTTCGAGACGCAGTTCGGCACGAACCACCTCGGTCACTTCGCGTTGACCGGGTTGCTGCTCGACCGGATCTCCGATCGCGTCGTCACGATGTCGAGCCTCTTCCACCGGCTCGGCAGCATCGATCTCGACGACCCGAACTACCAGCGCCGCACCTACCGCCGCTGGCCGGCGTACGGACAGTCGAAGCTGGCCAACCTGATGTTCGCCTACGAGCTCGACCGTCGACTGAGCCAGTCGGGCTCGAGCGTGAAATCCGTTGCTGCCCACCCCGGATACGCGTCCACCGGTCTGCAGGGTCACACCGAGTCCATCTGGGACCGACTGATGGGCATCGGTGACCTGATGGCGCAGAGCGCGGAGATGGGCGCCCTGCCCGAGCTGTACGCCGCGACGGCGCCCGACGTGGTGGGTGGCACCTACTTCGGGCCCGACGGGCCCTTCGAACAGCGCGGTTACCCCAAGGTGGTCGGCTCCTCCTCGAAGTCGCGGGACCAGACGGTGGCCCGGGCGCTGTGGGGCGAGTCCGAGCGACTGACCGGCGTCACCTACTCATTCGGAAGCTGAGCACACAGATGTCGATTAGCCGACTGAACCATGCCGTGTTGTTCGTGGCCGACCTCGAGCGCAGCCTGGCCTTCTACCAGGACGTGCTCGGATTCCGCCCGCTGCCGGGGGGATTTCCTGGTGCGGCCTTCCTGCAGGCCGCGAACTCGGCCAACGATCACGACCTGGGCCTGTTCCAGAGCCCGAGCGGGCCGAGCCGTGCCCGCCGGGGCGACGTGGGGCTCTACCACCTCGCCTGGGAGGTGGACACCCTCACCGACCTGGCGTCGATGCGCGAGAAGCTCATCGAGGCAGGGGCGCTGACCGGTGCGAGCAATCACGGGTCGACCAAGGCCCTCTACGCCAAGGACCCGGACGGTATCGAGTTCGAGGTGTGCTGGCTCGTCCCGGACGACCGGGTGGAGGAGGAGCTGGTGCCGGGCATGCCGCCGACCCGCCCCCTCGACATCGACGACGAGATCGAGAGGTACGGGCCGGAGACCCCGAGCGGTCCGCGCACCGATCCCGCCGTGTGGGAACGGATCTTCGCCCGCCGGTCCTGATCTCGTTGCCGGTGCGGCCTAGTCGTCGGCCTCGGCAACCACGAGGGTGACCTCGATGTTGCCTCGGGTGGCGTTCGAGTACGGGCAGACCTGGTGGGCCTTTGCGGTCAGGTCCTCGGCCTCGGCGCGAGCAAGGTGCGGTAGCGACACCTCGAGGGTGACCTCGAGGCCGAATCCGCCGCCGTCGACCGAGCCGATGCCGACCCGGGCGCCGACCGCCGAGTCGGCTACGTTCGCCTTGACCTGGCGGGCGACCAACTGCAGCGCGGAGTGGAAGCAGGCCGCGTAGCCGGCCGCGAAGAGTTGCTCGGGGTTGGTGCCGTCGCCGGTGCCGCCCATCGCTGTCGGGATGGCGAGATCGAAGTCCAGCCTGCCGTCCGAGGAGCGGGCGTGGCCGTTGCGTCCGTCGCCGGTGGCGAGGGCCTCTGCGGTGTAGAGCGTCTTCATCTTTTCTCCTTCGGTGGTGCCAGGGAATGGGTTGGCGGGATTCAGGGTTGGGTCGAGTCCTGCAGTGCGCGGGTTAGCAGGACCAGGGCCTCCCGGAGGGCGGCCAGCTCGGATTCGGACATTCCGGTGGACTTGGCGAGCCGCCGCGGGATGTCCTGTGCGTGGCCGCGGAGGGTTCGTCCGGTGGCGGTCAGGTGGACCTCCACGCGGCGCTCGTCGGTACTCAGGCGTCGGCGTTCGATGAGCCCGAGGCCCTCCAGTCGCTTGAGCAGGGGCGAGAGGGTGCCGGTGTCCAGGCCGAGCTCCGTGCAGATCTCGCGGACCCCACGGCCGTCGCGCTCCCAGAGCGTCAGCATCACCAGGTACTGCGGGTAGGTGAGGCCGAGATCCTCCAGGAGCGGGCGATACGCGGCGGTGGCGGCGCGCGAGGCCGAGTAGAGGGCGAAGCACACCTGCCGGTCGAGGGCGAGTTCGTCGGTCACGAGATTCAAGGTAGTGCACTGTTAAGTTGTGCACAACCATGTGTGACGCGGCTCAAATGGTCCTCGGAATTCCGATGGCCCTCCGTCGTGACTCGGGTAGCGTTCACGGCCGCAGTAGTCGTCCGACCGAGGAGGTGAGACCGGTGTCCGTTTTGGCAACCCGGGTGCTCTCACCGTGTGCGGTCCGACCGGCGTAGGTGATCGCGAGAGCGCCCATCGGTATTCCCCGAAAGGCGTTCCCATGTCTGCTATCTCATCGCTGTGCCCGCAATTCCCCATCGTCGCCCGGCTGCGCGCCGCCGGCTGCGTCTTCGCGGAGGACGAGGCGCGCCTGCTCGTCTCCGCCGCCGCGACCCCCGACCACCTCGAGGCCATGGTGGACCGCCGCGTCGCGGGTCTGCCGCTCGAGCAGATCCTCGGCTGGGCCGAGTTCTGCGGCCTGCGGATCGCCGTGGACCCCGGGGTCTTCGTGCCCCGCCGCCGCACCGAGTTCCTCGCCCGTCAGGCGGCGGCCGTCGCCCACCACCGGGCGGTCGTCCTCGATCTCTGTTGCGGATCCGGCGCGGTGGGCGTCGCGCTGACCGCGGCCGGGGGTGACATCGAACTGCACGCGGTCGACGTCGATCCGGTCGCCGTCCGCTGCGCGCGCCGCAATGCCGGCGGTGCCCGGGTGTACGAGGGCGATCTCTACGATCCGCTGCCCCGATCCCTGCGCGGCCGAATCGATGTCCTGGTGGCCAACGCTCCCTACGTGCCAACCGGCTCGATCGGGATGCTGCCGCCGGAGGCTCGCGTCCACGAGCCGATGGTGGCGCTCGACGGTGGGACCGATGGCGTCGACATTCAGCGCAGGGTCGCCGCCGAGGCCACCCGCTGGCTGGCGCCGGGCGGACACCTGTTGATCGAGACGAGCGAACGGCAGGCGCCGCTGACGGTCGACGCCTTCGTTCGCAGAGGGCTGACACCCCGGGTCACCAGCTCGGACGAGTCGGGCGCCACCGTCGTGATCGGAACCAGGCACCCCGGCTGAGGGCACGATGCCGAGTACCGTGATGTCTGCGGTGCGTGCGTGTCGACATTGCCACCGGCCTTGCCTCGTACCGAGTGACCAGATCTGCGCGCGACGGTGCCTGAGGCTGTCTGCCCTCGATGCGGGGACTCGCTGGACCCGAGCATTCGCTCCGACGGAAGGAATGAGCATGAAGATCGTTGTCATCGGCGGCACCGGGCTGATCGGCTCGAAGCTCGTCGCTCGATTGAATGAGGCAGGCGACCAGGCGGTTCCGGCCGCGCCCAGTACGGGCGTGAACACCCTCACAGGTGAGGGAGTCCACGAGGTGCTGCAGGATGCGAACGTGGTGGTCGATGTCTCCAATTCGCCGTCGTTCGCCGACGACGATGTCATGAACTTCTTCCGGACCTCCACCACGAACCTGCTCGAGGCCGCCGCCGCGGCCGGCGTCGGACACTACGTCGCCTTGTCGGTGGTCGGCACGGATCGGTTGCCGGAGTCCGGGTACCTGCGGGCGAAGGTGGCGCAGGAGGAACTGATCACGGGGTCGGGTCTGCCCTACTCGCTCGTACACGCGACGCAGTTCTTCGAATTCGCTGGTGGCATAGCCGATTCCGCGACAGTCGACGGCGAGGTGCGGCTCCCGGACGCCGGTGTGCAGCCCATTGCCGCGGACGAGGTGGCACCGGTGGTGGGCAGCACTGCGGTGGGTGCGCCGCTGAACGGCACCGTCGAGGTCGCGGGTCCGGAAGTGTTCGGCATGGACCAGTGGATCCGCACCGTGCTGGCCGCGCGTTCCGATCCGCGCACGGTGGTCACCGATCCCCAGGCGCGGTACTTCGGGGCGGTGTTGGGGCCCGAGAGCCTGCTGCCCGGTCGTGGCGCGCAGTTGGCGCAGACACGACTGTCGGAGTGGCTGGCCCGCCAGTGACCCGATCGCGCGGGCGGCCGCCGGCCGGATCCGCCTTCGGGGTACGTCTCGCCTACGCCATCCCTCGCAGGTGGCCAGAAGGGCTGTAGTCGATCTTCCAGTCCGTGTACACGCCGAGCATCCCGTCTCGCAGGCACCGCAGCCCGATACTCACCCAGCGCACATCGTCGCTCCCGTCGCCGGTCGGGGCGAACCCGACGGCGATGGCGAACTCCTGCCCACCGCAGGGGCATTCGCACTGGACGGGTTCGGCTTCGGACCAGTGGTCCACGCTGTCGGCGATCAGGACGGCGTCGTCGCAGGCCACGCAGAGCCGTTCGGCGCAACCCGCCTCGTCATCCGCGCCGATCTCGAAGGCTCGCCCGCCGCATTCCGCACACACCGACTCGGCCACGGTATCGACCTCGTAGCCACCGGCGCGGAAATCCTTCACATACGCGGCGAGGGCGGTGAAATCCTCGCCGTGCCCGTGCCCGTGCCCCTGCCCCTGCCCCTGCGATTCCTCTGACGTCACCCGCGTCATTGTGCACGGCGGGTACGACTGAACCGTCCGTCACCGTGGGCAGCGGCGATACTGGTCGAGTGAGCATCACACGGTGTTTCGACCTGTCGTCGGCGCGATGGATCGAGGAACGACAGGAAGACTGGCAGCGGCTGGCTGCTCGGGGCCCGGCCTGCTTCGACAAGTACGCACGCCTGCGATTCATTCCGGACCCGAGCTATCCAGGCCAGCGCGAGGGCGATGTTCATGCCGACCCGGGTGCACTTTCCGACAACGAACAACTCGGTGTCGTCCTGGCCGAGTTGGCCCGGCACACCGACACGCCCGACGACTGCTACTTCCGTGTCTGGGAAGGGTGGCCGAGCTTCAGCGCCGATGACCGCTAGCAGAACATGTCTCGGGAAAGTTCCAGCCCCCACGATGACTCACGGGAACCGATTCATGATGGCCGAGATGATGTCTCCGGGTGCGTGTTCCTGGATGAAGTGCCGCGCATGGGGTAGCTCGACGACATCGAGATCGGCGAATGCGGCCTGTATCCGCGGGATACAGGCTTTCGGACGGAAAACCAGATCTCGCATCCCCCACACGGCCAGGGTCGGCTTGCGCCCCAGCAAGGCGGGTATATCTTGGGCGAGTTGGTCCAAGAGCGGGCGTGCGGCACGAATTTCCTTGGGCATGACCGCGAGTCCACCTCGTGCTTCCTCTGTTGGTTGCACCATGCGGTAGTGGTCGGCCTCCGCCTCGGTGAGCGTGCGGCCAAGCTCCCCGAGCAGGAAGCGCTCCACAAGGAGGTTCTTCTCGAGTATGCGGCGCTGCATGGGGCGGCTGCCCATGATTGCGCTGAATGCCCGATTGGCCAACGGCTCGATCGGCCAGAATGCAGTGTTGCCCAGCACGATTCCTCTGACACGATCCGCCCGCGTGGTTGCCGCGCCCAGCCCGATGGGTCCACCCCAGTCCTGCCCCATCAGGATGAGGTCGTCCAGTTGAAGATGGTCGATCACTTCGCCAAGGACCACCGTCTGCTCGGCGATCCTGTAGCCGAAATTCGCCGGCCGTTCGGACAATCCGAAGCCCAGTTGGTCAACGGCGATGCACCGGTACCGCTCGCGCAGGCCCTTCACGATGTGGCGGTAGAGGAAACTCCACGTCGGGGAGCCATGGCAGAACAATATCGGCGGTCCGGCCCCCTCGTCGATGTAGTGAACTCGACCGGCAGACGAGTCGAACCAGCGCGATTCGAACGGGTACAGGGTCTCGTCGGGAACGAAATCGATCAGCATTGACGCCCTCCTCGTCCGGACCATCTCTTCGCGTCGCAATCCGCGCTACCAGTCCGCTACACCTGTAGCGGCCAATTTTCAGCACGCTACACCTGTAGCATCGGATCGTGTCAACACGAGCAACCAGTGGCGATGAGCGCCGAGAGTTGATCGCCAACAGCGCCATCCGCATCATTGCCCGGGACGGCGTTCGCGCGCTCACGCATCGAGGCGTCGACAGGGAAGCCGGGATCCCGCAGGGGGCGACCTCACATCACGCAAGAACCCGGCTTGCGCTGCTCGAGCTCATCGTCAACACGCTCGCCGAACGTGCGATGGCTGACGCCAAGCAGGCAGCAGACTCGCTGAACGCAACGTCGCAGAGTGAACGCCGACTGAGCATCGCCGAGCTTGCGGGCGTGATCACCGCACTTGTCGAGACACTCGCGGACCGCCGCGACGACATGAGGGCCCGCTACGCACTCATTCTCGAACTCGATGACGTGCCCCTGCTTCGAGGAAAGCTGACGACACAGTCCGAAGTCCACGCCATTACCCGAGAAGTGACCGCGTTGTTCCTCACCAGGGCGGGTCTTCCCAATTCCGACGAACGGGTCGAGGAGTTGATCGCCCTCACGGACTCCCTGGTGTTCCAGCGAACGATCATCCAGGAGCCCATCTCTCCGGAATCCATCCTCACCGCCTACCTGCGCGGCGTCGCCCTTCCGGTCAGCCCCACCGTGGAGTCGTGAGATCCGACCGACATGTCGAGTTGCCGCGGTCGGGGTACCCGGCGTCCGGACCTCACCGCAAGGTCGTCGTCCACGCGGTTGATGGGCGTTCGTTGATTGACCGCGTAGGTGTCAGCCGACTTTCGTCGGGGCGGAAGCGAGGGCGGCGGCCATGTCGCGGGCCTGCTCTAGCCACTGGGCGCGCGTCTGTTCGTCCGCGTCGGTGACGGTGCGGAACACGACCCGCCGGACATCTCGGATCCCCACGTAGGGGAGCACACAGGCGCCCCAGATCTGTTGGAGGGGATCGCCGAATTCGGTGTGCTCGCGGTCGGCTGGGGTGTCCGACGTGTTCAGCACGAGGGCATGGCGTGCGCGCAGTAGTCCGGCCGGTTCGCCATCAGCGGTCTCCAGTTTGTACGCCACGGAGGGGGCGAGCACGCGCTGCACCCAGCCGGTCAGGATCGCCGGCGGCATTCCCCACCAGTTCGGGTGGATGAACACCAGGGCGTCGAACGTGCCGATTTCGGCCTGATGCGCGCGCACGAGATCGTCGGCGGCGGCCCCGGATGCCGCCACGGTTTCGGTCTCTGCCGCGGTCAGAGCAGGATCGAACCCCTCGGCATACAAGTCGTGAGTCACTACCTCGGCGCCGTGGGCACGCAGTTCGGCGACCACCGTGTCGAACAGGGCTCGGTTGAAACTATCGGTGCGGGGGTGTGCCAGATAGACAGCTACGCGCATGCCCAGGACAGTGCCACAGAGAGGTCCGGAGCGGAATCCGCGCGCCCATCAATGGAAATCCCGTTCGAGCGTCCCGGCGGGATCGAATACCACGACATGGAGAAGGCGCTCGGCAGCTCTGAATTCCATCTCGGAGCAAGCGAGGCTCGCCATCGTGGGGCCGACGCTCTTGCTGGCGCGATGATCAGCCGGCAGATCGCGATCCATCAATCGGCGGCTCGGTGAGCGCCGCACGAATCCGCTCGTATGCCTGCCGAGTCTCCTGCGCCGCGAGGAAGTCATCCAACGGCGCTCCATTCGCCCGGAAGTCTGCCTCCTCGAGCAGGGCGATGCCGAGTGCGGCGATCCGCTCCGACGATCGTTCCTCCAGATAGGCGCCCCACGCCTCCATCGCGGTGATCGCGCGCAGGAGATCCGGATCCATGTCGCCATCCGACAGATCGCCCTCGTCGATCTCCACGATCCATGCCCGAAGCTGCTCGGCGGACGCCGTAGCCACTCCGTCGGCGGCCGCGCTGACCGAGCGTGCTCCGGCGTCCGTCAGCTCTGCTGCCGCAGCCGCTGCCACGCCATCCGCGGTGAGGAGCTCCCGCGTGACCGCGATCCCGAACGCGACCTGCGCCTGGACCGCAGCCCGGGTTGCAAACTCGCGAACGGAGTTCTCGACTTCCTCGTAGCTACTTATGCCGAGCCGCCTTTCAGTCTGGGCCAGGTTCGCCGGAGACCCTGATATGGATGTGAAGGTTCCTCTGTGTAAGTCAACCCCGATTCGTTCGAACACCCCCGGCGAGGCGAGGACTCGGGCGGCACGTTGCGTGTTGGAGCACTCTGTGTCGGCCTCGTTCAGTGTAGACGTTTGCGCTGTCCGGTCTGTGGTGCACTCCCGGCTTCGGCGCAGTCGCAGGTACCTCTCTGTTCCGTTCCAACCGGAGAACGGGACCACGGCCAGGCCCCATATAGGTGGTATCCCGGGTCTGGCAGGACGCTGGTTCGGCCGAATCGAAGTCCTGGGTCCGTAGAAAAGCGACGGGATCCTCGGTCCTCACGCCTCCCGCGAGCGTCATTCGCGGGAGGCGTGAGGACACCGGGCAGGTCGCCGATCAGTCAAGACCTTCGATAATGCGGAAGTCACGCTCGACGCCGTCGGCGAGGACATCCAGCGCCTCCTGGTAGGCCTTACTCTCGCGCGCCGCGACGGCCTGTTCAAAACTGTCGAACTCAATCAGGATGGTGCGCTCGGCGATGCCGGCGTCGTGGGCGACGACCTGAACGCCACGCGAGAGGAGCCGCCCGCCTCCGAGCCGGACGGCCGGACCGGCCAGCTTGTCGTAGGCAGCCAGCTTTTCAGGATCTGAAATGGTGCGGTAGACGCTGACCCAGTAGCCCTTGGGCCTGACTGCGGCGATGTCCCCCGCGAGTGCCTGCCTTGCTGATTTGCCCATGATGGTCCCCTCATATGCCCGGCTGTGGACGCGGGAGGGCAACCAATCAAATTCGCCCCCCGGCTTGATCGCGATCTCAGCCTAAGCGTCGGGGCCCTGAGGGCACTACCGAAGGGTCTGTGAGCGGGTCCGCTACCGGACCGCTGGGCGGCCCACCGTGGTGGCCGTCCCATGCCCGTTCTGACGCGGTGGTCTGCCCTCGCCTCCCTGGCGGCTTGCCTCGCCGGTGTCTGGATCGACCGGGTGAGGCGACCGAGTCGGCGTTGCCGCAGTCAGGGATGATTGGGCCCGTTCAGTTGAGGGGACTTAGCCCAATCGCCTGCGCTTGATTGAGTCGATGACAGCGCTGGGATTGCACTATGCGGGGGAATATTGAGGCAGATACTTTTTGCGGCTGGAATTGCACTTGCGGTATCGATTCTGCTGACACCGCTTCTGATCAGGGCGTTTTCGAGGCAGGGCTTCGGTCAGGAGATCAGAGTCGAGGGGCCAGCGAGTCATCAGGCCAAGCGCGGAACACCGACCATGGGCGGGGTCGCGATTCTGTGCGGGCTGTGGGCCGGCTATCTGGGATCGCACCTGATCGGCATCGGGTATCAGGCGAACGGTCCGTCAGCCTCGGGCCTGTTGGTACTCGGCCTCACAACAGCTCTCGCCGGCGTCGGGTTCTTGGACGACTACATCAAGATTCGGAAGCGACGAAACCTCGGCCTGAAGGCAACCGGCAAGTACATCGGCCAGCTTTCCGCCGCGGTGATCTTCGCGATACTCGCTCTAAACTTTCGCGGCGGTAGCGGTCTGACGCCTGCCAGCACGAACCTGTCGCTCATCCGGGACACCACCATCGCGATGGGCGCAATCGTGTTCGTCCTGTTCACCTGTCTGGTGGTGGTTTCGTGGTCCAACGCGGTGAATCTGACCGATGGTCTCGATGGCCTCGCCGCCGGGTCGATGGGGTTGGCGCTCGGTGGCTACGCGATCATCACGTTCTGGCAGTACCGAAATGCCTGCGAGACCGCCCCGGGCGAGGGCTGCTATGACGTGCGCGACCCGCTCGACCTGGCACTGATCTGTGCCGCCGGCGTGGGCGCCTGTATTGGATTCCTGTGGTGGAACGCAGCGCCGGCAAAAATCTTCATGGGCGATACCGGCTCGCTCGCACTGGGAGGGCTCCTGGCGGGCCTCTCCATCACCACTCGGACGGAACTGCTTGCAGTCATGATCGGTGCGTTGTTCGTCGTGGAGGCGGCATCAGTGCTGATTCAGATCGCGGTCTTTCGCACTTTTCACAGTCGCGTCTTTCGAATGGCGCCGCTGCACCACCATTTCGAGCTCGGAGGCTGGCCCGAAACAGTCGTGATCATCAGGTTCTGGCTGTTCGCGGCGATTGCATCGGCGGTCGGCCTCGGACTGTTCTACAGCGAGTATCTTGCCGCCGCGGACTGACGAGAACGCTGAGGACGTCCAGACCGAGCCCTGAATCGGCCTGGGCAAGACTGACGAGCGATCACGATGTCGGCGGTGCCGGGCTGAGGCGGCCTTCGCGGAGGGTCACTGCCGGCAGAACCATTACGGCCAAACCCATCAGTAGTGCCGCCGCGCAATTACGTGCCAAAGGTGTTGTGATCGTTGGCGTAGCGGCCGTGTACCGGCAGGGTCAGTGTCTGCGAATTGCCCGGCGACGCTGTGGAAACCATGAGTGCCGCACCGAACTCGCGAGAGCGCGCGCTGCGGTGAGCGCGACATCGTAGGTCAGGCCCCAGCGTATGGCGGGCAAGGTAATACGCCAGAACGTCGGCCAGCGCGAGGCGCCGCGGGTGGCCGAGGCCCGTTCCTGTTCATGGTTGCCCGAACGAACAAACTAGAACCTGTTCCAATTTGAGAAGTTTGTGGCTATGGTCACAGCTGCCAATAGTCAATACGGGGAGGGTGTTGCAATGAAGACCAAGGGCGCGTTGCTGTGGGGCATCAACGAGAAGTGGTCAGTCGAGGAGATCGAACTCGGTGACCCGGTCGCCGGCGAGGTGCAGATCCGCATGGAAGCTGCCGGCATGTGCCACTCCGATCATCACATCGTTACCGGTGCGACGCCGATGTCGTCCTACCCGGCGATGGGTGGCCATGAGGGTGCGGGTGTGGTCACCAAGCTCGGTGATGGGGTCAAGGATCTCGAGGTCGGCGACCATGTGGTGCTCTCGTTCATTCCGGCGTGTGGGCGCTGCCCGTCGTGCGTGTCGGGCCATTCGAACGTCTGTGATCTCGGTATGAAGCTGCTGCAGGGCCAGGCCATCGCCGACGGCACCTACCGAGTCCAGGCTCGCGGGGAGAACGTGGTCCCGATGAGCCTGCTCGGCACGTTCTCGCCCTACATAACCGTCCACGAGTCCTCCGTCGTCAAGATCGAGAAGGACATTCCGTTCGAGCTCGCCGCCCTCGTCGGCTGCGGTGTCCCGACCGGATGGGGTTCGGCGACGAACATCGCCGAGATCAAACCGGGTGAATCGGTCGCCATCATCGGCGTCGGGGGCGTCGGTATGTTCGCACTGCAGGGCGCGGTCGCGTCAGGTGCGCGCCACGTCTTCGCGATCGACCCGGTGCCGTTCAAGCGCGAGCAGGCGCTCAAGTTCGGTGCCACGCACGCGTTCGCCTCGATGGAGGAGGCGATCGAGCCGATCATGGAGATCACCTGGGGCCGCATGTGCCAGAAGACGATCATCACCGTCGGCGAGATGAAGGGCGAGTACATCGACCCGGCCCTGACGCTCACAGCCAAGACCGGTCGCTGCGTCCTCACCGCGATGGGCCACATCGCCGACATGGACGCCAAGCTCAACGCGTTCACGTTCACGTTGCTCCAGAAGGGCCTGCAGGGCAACATCTACGGTGGCTGCAATACCCGCGTGGACATCCCGAACCTGCTGAACCTGTACAGGGCCGGCCTGCTCAACCTCGAGGACATGGTCACCAACACCTACTCGCTCGAACAGGTCAACGAGGGTTACCAGGACATGCTCGACGGCAAGAACATTCGCGGCGTCATCCGCTACACCGAAGCGGACTGGTAAATCGCCGATCGGGCGTGCCCCGCAATCTGATCGGGTGCAGACGCTCGATCGGATCGGGCAATGGCCGGTGAACAACGCCTCGATCGCTGTCGTCTACGACGGTGACCGAGGCGTTGCGCATTTCGGTACGCATTACGGTAGCTGTCGAGTCCAGCGTGAGGGGAACACTGTCGGGATGGGTGCCGTGATTCTTCTACTCGCCCTGTTGGTTCTGATCTCGATCGCCGGGAACGTCATACTCGGCCGGCGCACAAGCACTCCCGGTGCGCTACCGCGGGTCGATTCGCTCGCCGCCAACCCGGAGGCCTACGACCCGCTCCGGATCGGTGTCGGTGACATCGTCACGTATGCCGGTGTCGATCACGTCGTCGGCGGCACGATCAACTTCGACCAGGAGGGATTTCGCTGGCACGAGCACCTGCTCGACGGTCCGACCGGCCGTCGCCGGCTCACGGTCGAGTACGAAGAGGGCGAACTGGAGATGACGCTGTGGACGCGGTGCGAGGGGACCGGCCTCGAGCCCGGCGAAGACGTGGCTCTCGACAACCGCGTATACCGGCAGGTCAGGTCCGGTGCTGTTCAGTTCACCGCAGTGGGAACGACCGGCACGGCACCGTCCGGATTGATGGACTATGCGGACTACGCGACCGCAGACAGGAGCGGTCTGCTCGCGTTCGAGCGATGGGCGAAGGCCGCGTCATGGGAGGTATCGACCGTACGCGCCGTCACACGCGGCGAGCTTACGGTCATCCACGCGGGTTCCCGCGAGTGAGCGTGCATCTGCTCGAGGTCGCACCATCCCACGTCGACGCGTCCAACCCCTCAACGCCGCCATCCACATCGTCGCCGCCACCCCAAGCCCGACCACCCAGCAGCGACGGACGTACCTACCACCAGGGCTAGATGGCCGAAGGCAAGACATCGCGTGAGGCCATGCGTTGCCTCAAACGGCAAGTCGCGGAACGCCTGTGGCGCACCGTTACGCGACGACTTGCTTCAGTGCCTCGAGGTGGCGCTCACTTTCTGGTGACCGATCTGAGTCGGACGAATGTCCAAATATTCCGTTACGAATGGCGAACCAGTTGGTAGCCTCCCGGGCCAGCGACGCGGCCGGGATGGGGCTGCGTAGCAGACCTGCACACCGGTGCAGGCGAACTACAGGGGGAAAATTGGTAGTCGTCATCGTGCTCATTGCCGGCTTTCTCGTACTCCTTGCCGGCGGAACAGCCCTCATTGGGCGGGACAGACCAGATCCCGAGGAGTCAGACGAGAAGTGGATGTCCCGCGGGCTACCCGAGGATCATCCGTAGCTTCCCCTTTCAGTGCCAGTTCTGGCGAGACGTCAACGGCGACCGTCCGGAGAGGGGGCGCACCGGTGCCCGTATCGGCCCGCACCGCGTCGGGCAGCCCCGTTCGAACACGATTCGTTGACGGACACACCGGAACCCTCAAGTTGGCGGTTGCAGCAAAAAAACCGGCGGAGTGGTTACCCATGGGCTACAGTCCCGTCCGCTCAATTGAGCAGCGGGGCGGGACAAGCCAGGGCGTGGCGTCTGGCCTGTTCCGCTACAGGGGAGGAACAAATAGACGAAATCTTGAGCCGACAGCTTGCCGTCTGGGTGACGGTAATGGCCGCATGTGCTGAGCCACATTAGGTTCGGGCGCCGTGCTGCAGTGGGCATGACAAGGACAACATTGACCAAGCGGCCTCATCGGCTCGAGGTCGGTGTCGGTGATCGACTGAGAGAGCTGCGGAAGCCGCTGACCGTTCCGCGCAGTGTCCGCCGAAGACGGTGAGTCCACAGCCTGTAGGTACCTGGAGGAAGTCGAGCGGTCTGCATGATGGGGGGAGGAAATGGTGATCGAGGCACACCGATTGACCAAACGTTACGGGTCAACGCTTGCTGTCGATGACTTGTCATTCACTGCGAGAACGGGTCGAGTCACTGCGCTCCTTGGTCATAGTGGTGCAGGGAAATCGTCCACCCTGCGGATGTTGCTGGGACTCGACCACCCGACCAGCGGCCACGCGCTCATCGGCGGCCGCCCATTTCGGGACCTGGAACGACCTTCGACGGCGGTGGGGGCGATTCTCGATGCAGGCTGGATATATCCATACAGGTCTGCCCGTACGCATCTGCGCTGGGTGGCACTGGCTGGCAGGGTCTCCCTGCGTCGTGTGGACGCAGTGTTGGAGCAGGTCGACCTGACGTATGCGGCGGACGAGCGGATCGATAGCTTCTCCGGTGGGATGTTGCAACGGCTCGGCGTGGCGTCGGCGCTTCTCGGAGACCCGTCAGTGGTGGTGGCCGACGCGCCCTTCGATGATCGCGGGCAAGGAGATATCGCGTGGATCCGAGGGATGCTCGCACAGTGTGCCCGCGACGGCCGCACGGTACTGGTATCCGGCCGTTCCGTCCCCGAGATCGCCGTCCTCGCCGACGACCTGGTGATCGTCCATCGCGGCCGCCTTGTCGCGCGGTGCACGACCGACGAGTTCATCGCACAGGCAGGCGGCGGCATGTTGAAGGTGCGATCACCGCAATTGTCGAAGCTCGAAGACGCGTTGCGCGCCAAGGGAATCCCAACGTTCAGCAGCCCCGACTTGCACGTCGAGCGGGGGGGAGAGCAGGCACCGAGCCTGCTGGTCGCGGCCGCTAACCGCCGCGAGGTGGGAACGATCGCCGCGGTGTATGAACTCGAACTCTCGGAAGTCGCGACCTCCGATAGCTCGCTGGAGGATGCGTTGGTGAATCTGATGAGCAGTGTCGAAGGCATGACCGCGCGTGACTGATATGCGAGGGCGAACCTCAGAAACGGAATTGGTGCACATGCTCGCCGCGGAACTCGTCAAAGTGGTCTCCATGCGATCGACGCGGTGGTGCGGCGCCCTGATCGTGTTCTGTGCGTGCGGCTGGGCCGTGGTGTGGGCGGGAATACACCGCAGGGCAACCGATCTGGGCTTGCCCGAGTCCGCGGACAACATGCCAGCATCAGTCATCACCACACAGACCGGATGTGTCCCCGGTCTTGTGATCGTCATGATCATGGCGGCACTCGCGGCGACCACCGAATATCGGACTGGGACAATCAAACTCACCTTCCAGGCAACTGCCAATCGGAGCACGGTCGTTCTCGCTAAGACGGCTGCGGTTGGGCTACTGGCTGCGCTGATCGGCGAAGTCACTGGCTGGCTCGCCTACGGAACTGCCAAGCTCGTCAATCCCAGCGGCGTCGCGTCCATCACCACAGGTGCGCAGTTGCGCGCAGTCGCAGGGGTCGGACTGGTCTACGCGATCGGTGCTGCGATGGCAGTCGCAGTCGGGATGCTCATCAGAAACACCATCGCCGCGGTAGCGCTCATCGTGCTCTACCCCTTGCTTATCGAGAACGTCGTCCCCACCATTCCCGGTGTCGGATCCGCCCTCGAGCCGTGGCTGCCCTTCACGGTAGCCCTGCATTTCCTGTTCGACAGCGCCCCTGAATCGCTCGAGACCGCCGCGATCCTTCCGGGCTGGTGGGCGTTCGCGTATATCGCAATGATCGCTACCGTCCTCATGGCGACTGCGTCGATCGTGATCACGAAACGCGACGCATAGACCGCTCCACAACCGGGCGGGGCGGCGCCAAACAGGGCATGGCGGACCAAGATCAACACTAATCACGGTCTTCGACAAGGTGGATCCATGACGCGGCGACGAGTGCTGACCCTTAGTGCCGTTCTGGTGCTGGCCCTGGTGGCTGGGATTGCGGTCTGGTGGCTCGTACGCGACACCGACGAGCTACGGCGGCCAGACGACCCGGCCGCGGCGATCGCCCGGCTGGAGCGGGAGCTGCCAGGTGTGCTGGCCGAGGCGAAGGTGCCGGGGGCCGCGGTCGCATTGATCATCGACGGCCAGCCGTCGTACGTTCACGGCTTCGGCGAGCAGAATGGTCGTCCGGTCAACGAAGGCACGATCTTTCAGGCCGGATCGATATCCAAGACGGTTGCCGCGGCGGGCCTGGTACGCCGGTTCGCCGACCAGCTCGATAAGCCGGCGCTCGACCGTCTGCAGGGTTGGGCGCTGCCAGGCGACGGTCCAGATCCGGCCGCGATCACGTTGCGGACGCTGCTCAGCCACACCGCCGGCATCAACGTGCCCGGCTATCTGGGAACATCGCAGCCGGCGGCGTCGACGGTCGACTCGCTGCTCGGACGCGCTGGTGCCGAGCCGGTCCGCCAGTCCGAGAAGCCCGGTCGCTACCGCTACAGCGGTGGCGGTTACACGATCGCTCAGCTGTACGCGGAGTCGGTCACCGGCGCTCCGCTGCCGGAGGTGATCGAGAAAGAAGTGCTCGCTCCACTGGGCATGAACAGCACCGGCTATGCCTGCGGGCCGGAGGTGATCGCCGGCCACGATCAAGAAGGCCGGCCGATGCCGCGCTATCGCTATGCCGAGTCCGCCGCCGCCGGTCTTTGCACCTCGGTCGACGATCTTGGTCGGTTCGCGGCCTGGATGGCCTCCGATGATCCGGTCGCGGTCCAACTCCGCCAACCGGTCGTCGGCACCGACGGCGCGTACGGCCTCGGCGTAGAGATCGACGGCCCACAGATGGTCGGCCACTTAGGAGTCAACCGTGGCTACTACGCCCGTCTCCTGATCAATCCCAGCCAGCGCTTCGGCGTCGCCGTGATAACCAATGGTGATCAAGGTGACCGGGTAGTGGCCCGCGTCCTCAAGATCATCGCCGAGTCCTGAGCCTGAGAAATCTGCCAGAGTGCTAGTTTCGGCTGGGAGATCTGGGGCATATCCAGATGTAAGGCCACCGAGTGCAAATGTGGGTCGTGCCGACCTATCTCCAGGGTGGCATCACCCACACCTCGGATCGAACATCGCACTCTTTGGAAGCGGGAACCGTGACTCTGGCCTGGGCGACCACCCTGGTAATTGCAGTCCTCTATCTCGCATTCGGCTCAATGACAGCGGTTGGTGAGTTTCGGAGGGTTGGAAGACTTCCCGCGGCCGTGGCCGCTGGGATTCTCTTTCCGTTTTTCTGGGTCGCGTGGTATGTCCGTGATCGGCCGAGCAGGAACTGATGATGAGTGAGAGCTCAGCTCTCCCGCCTCGTCTAGGAGGAAGGACTCTGGATACGTCCGACAAGCGGTGGTTCCGATAGCGTTGCGGCCATGTTGGACACCATCGTGTTGGAACCGGAGGATCTCGACGCGCTTGACCGTGCGACTCAATCATTTTCGCAGGTTCTCGGGTCGTTGGATGCCGCTGAACTTTCCCGCCCCACCACTTGCGGTGACTGGACCATCAAGGACGTCGCCAATCATGTCTGCGGCGGTGCAGTGCGCTATGCGCATTACCTGCGTGGCGGCATGCCGGAGGGCGCTGTCTGGACCCGCACGGCCGATCATGTGGGCGACGATCCACGCGTCGCCCACGAGCACCTGTCCGCCGAGTTGCGAACGCTGTTCGCGCAACCCGATGCCGGGTCGATTCGTGCACATCACCCGATGAAGACGGTCAGCGGCGGCGCGCTGCTGCGCATGCGCGTCGAAGAACTCGTGGTGCATGCGTGGGACATCGAGAGCACCCTTGATGCCGAGTCGTCGATAGATAACGCGCTCGCTGTCTACATTCTCGATCGCGGTGCCGCGATCCTGCAGACGCAACGCGAACATGGGTACTTCGCCGATGTCGAACCGGCCGGTCGCCACGCCGCCGCCCCAGAACGGCTGCTCGCGAGCACTGGACGTTCCGCGCTCTAACGGGAACCGGAATCCGTACCGGCACATGGGGGTCGAGTGAGTTCGGGCAAGCCGCTGGTGATCGAGGCAGCGATCAATGGGTCGAGGTCAAAGATGGCCAATCCCAACGTTCCGCGTACGGTCGAGGAGATCTTCGCGACGACTCTCGCCTGTGTCGACGCAGGCGCATCCATCGTGCATAACCACAACGACGAGCCGAACTTCGGTGAGCCGAGCGTGCATTCGGCCGATCCCTACGAAGCGGCGTGGCGCCAAATCTGGGCAACTCGCCCCGGTTTGCTGCTGCACCCCACGACATCGGGTGAGCGCTCATCCGCGATTGCCGAGCGCTTCTCCCACATCGTAGAACTCCATCAGCGCGGCGCCCTGTCGTGAGGCGGACCTACCACTTCACGTGTCCATCTACGAACCCGGCTTCCTCCGGCTCACCCTCGCGCACCACAAGGCGGGCCGGCTGCCAGCGCGGACGAAGGTCCAGCTGTATTTCGGCGGACCGACGGCACTGTTCGGCCTACCGCCGACGCGGACCAGTCTGAATGCCTACGTCGAGATGATCAGCGACGTAGGACTTCCGTGGATGGTCGGGGTGCCGTGGGGAGACGTGCTCGGATCAGGGCTCGCCGGCGCAGCCCTGCAAGCGGGCGGCCATGTCCGAGTCGGTCTTGAGGACTACGCCGGACGGGGACAGCCAACGAACGAGGAGCTGGTGGCACAGGCGGCCGACCTCGGGGCACAGCATGGTCGCCCTCCAGTCGGTATGGACGACGCCATGGCCGCTCTCTGGGGTTAGGGTTCGGGTGGAGCCTGGTTGCTGGACCGCGCGTGCACGGCGTTGGCCGCACTTCCTTTGGCCGTGCATGCTCTCGAGAGGCCGCCGGTGTCAGGACGCCGACGGCCTCGCTCATGAAACGAGCCCTGCCGAATGTCGCGCATCCGGCAGGGCTCGTGTGCCACACACAGGGGGATGGGAGTGGCACATTCTGGAAATCGAGGTTTCAGGGCGTCGCGTTACCTCACCTCCATCTGCCGGGCCGCGGCCGCAAGCGGTGGAACGCGGAGTCGGCCTCTTCACCGCCTCCTCCGCGTCGACCGCCCGCTCGAGCTGCACCCATACTTCTGAATGCGTCTCGGCCGTGGGACGTCAGTTGTGGTGGAGGATGGGGTTGTCGGTGATCGCGGCATCTACGAGCCCCGTCTTGCCTGCAGCACCTTCGTTGAGGAAGGCGGTCAGGAGGGCGCCCAGCGCGCGATGCAGGTCGGTGGGGTCGGCGTGGCCGACGATCTCCGTGCCGAGGTCGCCGAGCTGGGGGGCGAACCATTCCAGATCAGTGAACGAGTAGTGGCGTGCGGTGGGGACGGCCACATGTGCGATGTCCTGTCCGGGGAGTCCGAGCAGCCGGGAGAGGGCCGGATCCGTTGCGGGGTCGGTGTCGGCGCTCGTGACCACGAGCGTGGGGACCGCGGCGCCCACATTCGCGACCGGCCCCCACGGCGTCCCGTCCAGGTCCACGGCCCCGACGATGCGCCGATCGTCCGCTGCCGCCTGCAATGCGGCGGCGCCGCCAAGCGAATGGCCCATCGCGATCACCCGTGAGGTGTCCAGCGCGCCCGCCAGGCCGGCAGGCAGAACCAGCCCGTCCGGATCCGTTCCGCCGTCGTTCAAGCCCGAGAGCAGATCGAGTGCGCCGATGAGGTCACGCGCCCGCCCGGCAGTCGCGTCGTCGGAGAGCATGCGGAGACGGTCGGTGTCGGAGGCGGCAGCCTCGAACTGTGCCGCCCGCGTTCCTGTCCGAATGGTCCCGTCGGGGAATCGGATCGCCGCGGAGTCCCCCGGATGATCCACGGCCAGTACCGCGATCCCATCGCTGGCGAGCTGCTCCGCGATCGCCGTGCTGGTGGTTCGGGTGCTGCCCAGCCCGGGGGAGAAGACCACCACCGGGACGCCTGCCCCAGCCGCCACATCCGCACCGGCCACCGAGTTCGAGTCGATACGCGCGAGGTCGGGGATGCTTGCGGCATCCACCCCCAGCAGCTGCGCCAGGGCGGGGGCCTGGACGGTGGCGACCTCCGGCTCCAACCATGCGGCCCGCGCTTGGTCGGCCCGCGTCTTCGCGGGATACCACAGCTGCGCCATGGTCTGCTCCCGCTCAGCGACAGGATCCGCTCCTACGTGAAACGTCATCGTGCCGACCTCCGACGCCCCGCTCGGTTCCGGCAGCACAAACGGGGCAAGGTCGATGTGCGCTGCGCGGCACCCGGTCAGGCCACACACGATCGCCACCGCCGCTGCGGATAGCACCATCCGAACACTGCTGATCAACGCCCAACCTCCTCGCCACCGCAACCGGCGGTCATGCCGGAAGTGCACTCACAAGCCACAGGCAAACATCCGCATACGAGATTCGCTCAGTCGACGAGATACACCCGTCTTCACACCCGGCCGGAACCGATTGCCGCACAGTAGGCATGGTGGTCAGCGCACTTGTCCCTCCCTGTTACGGGAAAGACCAGACGTCGTGCCCTGCCTGTCTCGCCCCATTGCTCATTGAGCGGACGGGACTGTAGCCCATGGGAAACCACGCCGCAGGTTCTTTTGCTGTGTTGGAATTTCGGCGGCCACCTCGACTGAGGAGTTGGTTTGCACGGGTTCGACCCGGTCGTTCAAGTCTGGCTTGGTCAAGATCGCCCCATCCCACCTCGACCCGGCAACGCTGACTCTGCCAACTAAGTGACCATCCCACGCGACGATTTCGAGCAACGCCTTGCGATGCTGTTGTCCGCGTGGTCCGCCTCGACGTCGGTGTCTCCAACGGCCCGCACGGACACCACCACTTAGTTTCCTTCTCTCGCTGCTTTCGAGAGCTCTTGAAGGGCGCCAACATAAGCGCTCGTTCGCGCGAAGTGAATGTCGTGTGAGCTGCGCACTCGGACTGTGTGGTTGTCGTGCAGCAGTTCTTCGACGTGGGCGAGATCTTCATCGCTCAGCGCCGCGAGCAGGTTCCCTCGGCGATCGTGCCGGGTGGTTGCTTTGAGGAACACTGTTGGGCAGGCGATCCCGCGGAGCGTTTCTGCCTGGTCGAATCCCCGGAACCACGAGTTGTCGACAAAACCCGCGGTGAAGCGGAGATCATACGGGTGGCTCGCGCTCTCCCATATGCGGTTGGTTTTCACTGACACCCAGCGGATCAGAGGCAGGCGATCCGGGTCTGCTCTGCGCTGCCTTGTCACCTGTGTGGTGAATACGTGCCACATCGGACCGAAGTAGCGAGTCCAGTAGCTCCGGGGCATGTACCAGCACACCCAGTCAGGTTCTTCGCTCTGCGCGAGAAAGGAAATAACGCTGAGGTAGTTGTCGATGTAGACATAGGTATGCGGTACCCGGCTGGGCTCCGTCGAAAAGAATGGGGGATCTTCGAGAAGCGCTCCGCGCACCGCATCCGGGTGGCGATCGGCGATCACTGCCGCGACAAGACCCCCCGAGGAATGTCCTGCGATGAGCGCCGGTTCTCCGAACACCTTCTCGATGAGCGCGGCCATGTCGTCGGCAATCTGTACTGCCGTGTAGTCGGCCGGGTTCCAGGTACTTTCGCCATGGCCGTGAACGTCGACGACAACCACGTGGAAGTCCTCGACCAAGTGCGGGAGAGTCTTGCAGTACTCCTTCCAGATACTGCCCTGGCCCGGGATCAACAGCAGGGGGGTGCCTCCACTCGGTCCCTCAGCGATGTTGATTTCGAGGCCGTCACGCACGTTCACCTTGCGCTCTGCGAATCCAAGGGCAACCGCTTCGCGTACGTGCTTTTCGTAGTAGTCCTTCGTGGTGAAAGACGCGATCACCGCGCGCACGGCGAAGTTCACCATAAGGCCGGCAAGGGCCCGGATGCCGAGCTTGACGAGGCGTGCCACCGGTCGGCTCATCCCTCTCCGCCGCTTTCGTTCGTCGAGGTACCGAGCACCTCTCTCACCCCTGCATACTCGGCCGGATCGACCAACGCGATGCCATTGAGCGATTCTGGGAGGTACCTGTGAACAGTTCTTCCTGACTCAACCTAATGATCGTCGCGCCAGTCGGATTGCGGGGCGCGCCGGGAACTTACAGCCAATAGTTGATAGTGAGGCCTCGGAATCGGTGACTGCTCGTCTGTGGTTGCGGCGCAGCGTCATTCGCCTGCAATCGATCGTCGGTCCGTCTAACCTCCACGGCGCCCCTGCTGAGTCGTATTCGGTGCTGCTCTGGATGATTCGCCCAGATTCGGCGCCAGCAGTGGCGCCCGGACCAGCAGATCCGTCAGGCAGCCTTATGGATCGCCACCACATCGGGTGCGAAGACTGACCGGCCGGAGTTCGTCGCCGCGATCGGGTCCGGCCCATCCGGCGGTGGTCAGGGGCCCGCCGGGGCCTCGCCGCAGAGCAGGGGTTGCAGGAGTGGGACGTACAGGTCGGCGACCTTGTCGGGGTCCAGTTGGGTGAGCTGGTCGGCTTGGACGGTCGCGTAGAGGGCGCCGAGGCCGAGGAGAACGCCGATGGCCATCTCCGCTCGCAGCGGGGCGCCTGGGCCGGGGAGGCGGGCGGCGAGGGCGTCGATGACCTGCGTGCGGAAGTTGGCTCGTGCCTGCCCGCCGAGCTCCAGGTGGTGGCGGGAGAAGGCGATGCGCAGGATCGGGTCGCGGGTCTGTCCGCGTTGGGTGGCGAGCAGGTGCAGGACCATGTGCCGGGCGAGGCTTTCCAGGGGTGCGTCGAAGAGGGCGGTGGCTTCGGCGTCGAAGGTGAAGACCTGGGTGAACAGGTGTTCCTTGGTGCCGTAGTACTTCATCACTAGCGCCGGGCTGACGCCTGCGTCATCGGCGATGGCGGCGATGGTGGTGTCGGCGTAGGCGTGGCGTGCGAAGGCGCGCCGGGCTGCGGCGAGGATGTCCGCGCGGCGGGCGTCGGCGTCACGCGGTCGTGACGGCCGGTCCGGGGCCGGGTCGGGCGTCGGCGGCGGTGTCGGTGCCGGTGGGTTCTTGGACGTCGTTCGCAGGCGGGCGCTGCGCGGGGAGGGGGAGCTCGGGTCGGGCATCTTGTTCAGTCTCCTGGAGGGGGGACGGCGCGGGTCGCGGCTGGCGCGGGATGAGGCAGGCGGCCGCGCAGGCTAGCAGGGCAACCGCGCCTGCCACGGCGAAGGCCAAGCGGTACCCGTCCAGGGTCGGCGCCGCCACGCCCGCCGTGTCGGCGAACAGGCGGGTGTGCTGGGCCAGCACGGTGACGACCACTGCGCTGCACAGGGCCTGCCCGATGGTGCGCGTGAGGACGTTGAGGCCGTTCGCCGCGGCGGTCTGCTCCAGCGGCACCGCCCGCATGATCAGCATGGGCAGGGCGGAGTAGGCGAGCGCCGTGCCGACCGAGACCACCGCCGCGCCCGCGATGACCGCCCACAATTGCCGACTGTCGGCGAAACGCAGACCATAGCCGGCCGCGATGACCACCGTGCCCAGGGTGAGGGTGGTCTTGGGTTCGCGGGTGGCGGACAGCCGGGCGGACAAGGGAGCGCACAGCACCATGATCACACCGCTGGGCAGCAGACATACACCCGCCGCCGCCACTGAGAGTCCCAGGCCGTAGCCGGTGGCCCGGGGCGCCTGTACCAATTGCGCGGTGACGAGGGAGTTGGCGTAGAAGGCGAACCCGGCCAGCAACGCGGCCAGGTGCGGCAGCAGAACCGCTGGACGCATGGCGAGGCGCACGTCCACCAGCGGCCGCGACACGCGGCGCTGCTGGACGGTCCAGCCAGTCAGGATCAGCAGCGCCGCCCCCGACAGACCCAGAAGCCGCCAACTGCCCCAGCCCCACTCACCCGCTTTGGACAGCGCCAGCAGCAGAAACACCAGCCCTGCACTCAGCCCGCCCGCCCCGAGCAGGTCGAAACGCCCCGGTGACCGGACCGGCTCCTCCCGCAGCAGCCGCCACGCCAGGGCAAGCACTCCCGTCGAGAGCATGGTCATGGCCCAGAACATCGCGTGCCAGTCCGCGTACTGCACCAGCACCGCGGCCAGCGGCAGGCCGAGAGCCGCGCCGACGCCCACGGTCGAACTCATCAGCGCCACCGAGGAACCCATCCGCTGCGGCGGCAGCACACCCCGCAGGAAACTGATCGACAGCGGCACCACCGCGGCGCCCACACCCTGCAGCGCCCGCCCCACCAATAGCCACGGGAGGGTGGAGGCGAATGCGCACACCAGCGACCCGGCGGTGAGCGCCCCGAGCGCGAGCAGCAGCATCCGCCGCTTGCCGTACATGTCCCCAGCACGCCCCAGCAGCGGGGTGGCGACCGCGCCGGTCAGCAGCGTGAGCGTGACCACCCACCCGACATCGACCGGCGCCGCGCCGGTCAGGCGGGGCAGCTGCGGCAGCAGCGGCACGACTGCGGTCTGCACCAGCGTGGTGACGATGCCGCCTGCCGCCAGAACAGCCATGACGCCACGGTCGGCGGTCAGAGACGTCGATGGATGCGAATCAGTGGGCACAGCGAAACCCCCTCGAAGGTGAATGGCGTTCACCACGCTAGGTGAACGCCATTCACTTAGCAAGAAAGGTCGGCTATCGGGACGGTCATCCAGGGGAGTGGCGATGGATGACACGCCAAGTTTTTGACAGCAACAGTAAAATGAGAGACACTCTCATTATCAAGTTGAAGCCAAATGATTGGAACTGTCATGAAAGAACCGGGAGTGCGCCGTTGGCTGGCCCTCGGCGCCCTGGCCGTCGCCATGCTGACCATTGGGCTCGACGTCACCGTCCTGACCGTCGCCCTGCCTACCCTCGCCGTCGACCTCCAGGCCGACACCGCCGCACTGCAGTGGTTCAGCGGCGCGTACACACTCGCCCTCGCCGCCTTCATGCTTCCGGCCGGCGCGCTCGGTGACCGCTACGGACGCAAGAAGTTCCTGCTCGGCGCCCTGTTGCTGTTTGGTGCGGCCTCGATCGCCTGTGCCTTTGCGGCCTCCTCCGGACAGCTCATCGCAGCCCGCGTGGTGCTCGGCGTCGCGGCGGCCGCCATGATGCCGCTGTCCATGTCGGTGCTGCCCGGCCTGTTCCCCGAACCGGCGGAGCGTCAGCGCGCCCTCACCATCTGGATCACCTCCACCGCCATCGGCCTGCCGCTCGGCCCGATCGTCGGCGGCTGGCTGCTGCAGAACTTCTGGTGGGGTTCGGTGTTCCTGCTCAATGTGCCCATGGTGGCCATCGGTGCGACTGCCGTCGCGCTGCTGGTGCCGGAATCGAGCTCCGGCAACAAGTTCCGGATCGACTTGCCGGGTGTCGCCCTGTCGGCCATCGGAATGCTCGGTCTCACATATGGTTTCATTCGCTGTGGGGAGGAGGGCTGGGGCGACGGCCTCGCCTGGGCGGCCATTCTCGGCGGCGTGCTCGTGCTCGGGGCGTTCGTGCTGTGGCAGCGGCGCGCGGCCTATCCGCTGATCGACCTCCGACTCTTCGTCGCACGCGGGTTCCGTTGGGGTACCGCCTATCTAGTTCTCGTCAACTTCGCCATGTTCGGCATCTTCTTCACCATGCCGCAGTACTTCCAGTCCGTGCTCGGCACCGACGCCCTCGGGAGCGGGCTTCGGCTGCTGCCGCTCATCGGCGGGCTCGCTGTCGGTAGCCGGGTGGTGGACAGCGTGTTGCCCAAGGCCGGGTTGCGCGCAGTGCTGACCGCCGGATTCGCTCTGCTTGCAGCCGGACTCGGCATGGGTGCACTGCTCACCGTGGACAGCGGCTACGAGCTCGCGGCCACCGCGCTGGTCCTCCTCGGATTCGGTATGGGCCTGGTCATGCCCGCCGCCATGGGGCTGGCCATGGACGACCTCACCCCTGAACGCGCCGGCTCCGGCTCGGCCCTACTGCAGGCGCTGCGGCAGGCGGCGGGAACCATCGGCGTCGCCGTGCTGGGTACCGTGTTGTCCACGCAGTACCGCTCCAGCCTCGGCGAGCTCAACCATGACCCCATCTCCGATGGTGTCAACGCCGGAATCGGAGTCGCGCACAAGCTGGGCGACCCGGCGGTGCTCACCCACGTGCAGAGAGCATTCATGGACGGCATGAGCGTCATGCTCTGGGTGTGCGCCGCGATCTGCCTGGCCGCCACCGTTCTGGCCGCGACGCTGACCCGGCGAGCGCCGGCGACGCCGGAGCCCGAGACTGATGCTGCACAATCGGTTCATGCCAGCTGAGTCCACCAACGCTCTACATTCCGAGGAACCCTCACGTCGGCCCAAGCCGACGCTGCGGGAACGGAAGAAGGAACGCACTCGGCGCACCATTCGCACCGAGGCGTTCCGCCTTTTCCGGGAACAGGGCTATACCGAGACCACCGTCGAACAGATCGCGGACGCCGCGGAAATCTCACCCAGCACCTTCTTCCGCTACTTCCCGTCAAAGGAGCAGGTGGTGCTCGCCGACGACCTGGATCCGGTCATGATCCAGGCCATCGAACGCCAACCCGCCGATATGCCGCTGCTCGCGGCCCTCCGCCAGGCCACCATCGAATCCTTCGAGGAGATCTCCGACGAGGACTACGCGTTCGAGAAGGAAAGGGTCGACCTGGTGTACTCGGTCCCGGAACTGCGCGGCGTCATCGCCCGGGAATTCGAGCGCAATATCGAACTGATGGTGGGGCTCGCGGCGGCGCGAACCGGGCGCAGCACAGAGGATTTCGAGATCCGCGCGCTGGCGGGCGCGCTCACCGGGGCCATGCTGGCACAGGCGGGGCGCGACCCGTTCGATCTCGATCAGATCCTTCGCATCATCGATTTCCTGGGTTCCGGAATGCCGATCTAGGCCGGCCGCATGCCGATCAGGCTCGCCACCGTGCCGTCGGTGGCGGTCGAGAAGAATCCGCCCCTCATGTCCACGAGGCCGACGCGCCTCTTCTCGGTTCCGCCGGTGGCCTGTCTGAACTCGTGCTGCGGGCGGGGGATCGATCGCTGCTCGTCCGGCTCGATCCTTCACAGCCTCGATCCTTCACAGCACGGCCTGTCCCCACTTGTCGGTGCCGATCATGCGGGACTTCGCCGAATCGATCCGCCATCGCCTGCTTCTGCGGACGCAGACGAAGATCCACTCGTATTCGTGAACGGCCTCGACCGGCTCCAGATGCCGGACGTGGAGCTCACGACGGGAGGCGGTCGGTTCGGTCTCGTCTACGAGCGCGAACTCGGGTGAGATGTCCGGGATCGCGCCGATGGCGGCACGCACGTAGCGTCGATTTCCGGTGGTGCAGTGGGCGGCTGCGATTGCGCCTGCGACCTCGAGCGCCGCGACAAAGCCGTAGTGCTCGCCCTTCGACTCGGCGGCCTGCAGCGCCGGCCAGGCCGCGGCTTCCCACGCGTGAATGGCCCGAATGTAGCTCCAGACCACCTGAGCGGGTGATGCCGTGTCAGGGATCGGAGAACCAAGACCATCGAGTACTTCCGGCTCCCACGTCAGTTCGGGCCAGGGGCGCGCCGTCGATGGTTCCCGGGGTGCAGGGGGAGTTGCTCCCGCCTCGAGCAGGATCGTCACAGCCGCGTCGTTTCGGTGCTTTTCCGCGAGCGAGAGCGCGTTTTGTCCGCGATTGTCCTCCAGCTGAGGGTCACCTCCCGCGTCGAGCAGCAGTCGGAGTACCTCGGTGTGCCCGGCAGAGGCCGCGAGCATGAGGGGAGTGTGGCCCATGAAGCTGTTCGCCGAAAGCTCGTTCGGACCGGAACCGTGAGCAAGCAGGACCCTGGCCACCTCGATGTGGTCTTGAACGGCAGCCCACTCCAGCGCGGTGTGACCGACCGCTGTGCACGACGCCGTTCGATCCGCTCCGCAGGCGAGAAGCCGTTCCACGATCTCGGGATGCCCGGCGATGGCGGCCTCCAAGAGCGGGGTTCGCCCGGTACCCGTGCGCCGTTCTTCGATGTCGTCGCCAGCGTCGATCCGCGCAGACAGCGTGTCGAGGTCGCCGCGTTCGGCGGCCTGGCCGAGACGATGATTCAAGTGCATGAGGACCTCTGTTCCGACGGATGGGCATGATCGTGCCGGCCGATCAGGTCGTCTGCTCGACGGTCAGGGTCCGGCAGGTTGATTCGCGGATGAAAGCGTAGAGCGCCGCCTTCATCACAGAGGTGTTGGCATTTGTTCGAGACGGTTCGTTGCTGAACAAATGTGGCGGTTCGATCATCAGGCTGATGCGTTCCCTGACCGGCTCAAGCGAACTTTCCGGGCGAACCGAACCGGAAGTCGAGCACTATGCCACCGCTCGGTGTCGCCGGCGAGAGCGTTCGGATCCGAGCTAACGGATCAACGTGCAGTATCTGGCCGCATCGGCGGCAGACCCAGCGCCATGACACGGACGCCGCTCGCACCTCCGCTCCCGGTGGTTTTCGCCCTGCGCGCGGTCCGGTGCGCGAGGCTCCCGATGGATGGGACACACCGTAGTCGGTTCTGGCAAATAGCTGCTTCTGTGAGATGCGACACGCCAAATTTCGGTTCTTCGGCATACCTGAAGTGGCGTTCCCCACGATGAAAGGCGTTCTCACCCATGCGAATCCGATCTCTTCGACTATCCATTGCGGTGATGGCGGCCGCGGTCGCGGCCACAACCGCTACCGCTGGCGTCGCGTCCGCCGACATCGACTTCGGAAGCTCCGGGGGCAGCTCCGGCAGCAGCGACGGCGAAATGGTCATCACCCTGGTGCGCCATGCCGAGTCCGCCGGAAACGTCTCCGGCCTGATCGACACCAAGGTGCCAGGACCCGACCTGACCCCACGCGGTCAGACACAGGCAGGCAACCTGGCCATCCAGCTGGCCGACCAGGATTACGACTGCGCCTTCGCGTCCAACATGGTGCGTACCCAGCAGACAGCGGCACCGACCGTCGCCAAGCACGACCTGAGCCTCAACATTCAGCCCGGTGTCCGGGAGATCGAGGCAGGCGAGTACGAGGGCACCCCGGAGGCTGCGGCGCTGTCCGGTTACCTACAGTCGCCGATCAAGTGGCTCTCCGGCGACCTGAACGCACGGATTCCAGGCTCCATCGACGGCAACGAGTTCGACGCCCGCGTCGATGAGGCACTGCTTAATGTGCAGCGCCGCGGCTGCACCAACCCGGTGATCTTCTCGCACGGCGGCACCATCATGTTCTGGTCCATGATGAACGCCAGCAACGCCGACAAGAGCAAACTCGGCACCGATCCGATGCGTAACGGCGGCCACGTCACCCTCAAGGGCAGCCCGCAGAAGGGCTGGACGATTGTCGAGTGGGTCGGCCACCCGGACCTTGGCTGATTCACCCTTCCGTGCCCCGGACGTCATCGACACAATCGATGGCGCCGGGGCGCAGTCGTATCTCAGCCCAGAGCCCCCATGCCGACAGCTCGCCACTTGGTTCGTCCGAGCCAATGCCGCTGGCCAACCATCCTGACCAATGGCCAACAATGTTGACGAAGTGGCCAACTCGGGTGACGAATGGCCAAGCGCGGTGACCGTTCACACCCACCCGGGGGTGTGAACTGTCATCCCAGTTGGCATTTGCCGGGGTTCTGACAAGTGGTGTGACAACTCGGGTGACGACGCCATGACGCGATTGGCGTCATCGAAGTTGGCAATTGCTTCGATGAGTGGACGGCCAACTGCAGAAGGTCGAGCCCGTGAATTCAGGAGTGAATTCGGTTGAGGTAGTCCTTGCGCTGACCGGAGTCGTAGGCGCCGTAGTCGGCGCCGCCGACAAACCGTTTGAGCCGCCACATGATTCCGGCCGGGAGCGTCTCCTCTAGGACGCTGATCGGGGCGAGGTAGCGCGGGACGGTGACTTCGCCGCGACCGTGGCGTGCGCTGTCGACGATGGCGGCGGCGACGGTGCCGGGTTGCAGGGTGGGCTGTAGTCGTAGCCGGACGCCTGCGGTCAGCTCGGTGCGGGTGGCCGCGGGCAGGACGGTGGTGATGGTGACGCCGCTGCCTGCAAGTTCCGCGCGGATCGCGCGGGTCAGCGCGACGACACCGAACTTCGACGCGCAGTACGTCGCGATCCCGGGTGTGGTGACCTTGCCGGCCATCGAGGACACATTCACCACGTGCCCGCGGCCGCGTTCGAGCATCCCCGGCAGGGCCAGGTGTGTACCGGTCAGCACCGCGCCCAGGTTGATGGCCAGCTCACGCTGCAGCGCTCCCAGGTCGAGGTCGGTGAACCGTCCCATGTGCTGGATGCCTGCGTTGTTGACCAACATGTCGACCGGCCCGGATTCGGCTGCGGCGTCGAGGAAGTCCTGGAACGACGCCTCGTCGGTCACGTCGAGCGAGTGGGCGTGTACCCGCGGTCCCAGGGCGGCGGCGGTGGACGTGGCAGCGGTGAGGTCACGGTCACCGATGTGGACGACGGCACCCCGTGTAGCGAGTTCGGCCGCGGTGGCCCGTCCGATTCCGCGGGCTCCACCGGTGACGCAGACGGTGGCCACACAGAGGTCGATCACAGCGCACTGCCCACGGGGTGGCGCAGCGCGAAGTACGCGATGAGGCGGGGCGCTCGGTTGCCCTTGAGGAGCAGTGCGCGTCCGAGGTAGACGCCGGGAATGAGCTGCACGATCTCGTCTCGGGTGTGCCGGATCGGGAAGGTTCGCACGCCGGGATTCTTGTGTCGCGGCACCGCGTAGTCGAGGGCGCACACCGTGACTTTCGGCTCGATCAGCCCCGCGTCTGTCGCGAAGTCGAAGTGGAATCCTTCCATCTCCCCGTCGACCTTGCGGAGCCCGAGGTAGCCGGCGGTCACCACCGGCATTGCGAACTGTGCGATGGGGGCCAGCCTGTTCAGGCCGGTGCCTGCGGCGCGGTTGAACGATTTGCCGCGCCAGGTCGGGTCGATCTTCATCAGCTGGTTCGCCAGCACGGCCTCCGGGATACCGAACAAACTTGCCCACGATCAGGCCCTCGAGCTTCCCGTCGAGTCCGTCCGGCTCGGTGCCGGCGCCGAACAGCGACGCCAGGGCACCGCGGTCATCCCGGTCGCCGAGTTCACGCAGGTACGACCACGCCTCCCGGCGGGCCCGGGCGGGGCTGTGGTCGGCGAGTGTCCGCAGTTCGCGCAGTACGTCCGGGATCGCGGTGGTTGTCCCGGAGCCCTCGGTGATGTCGTTGGTTCTCGTGCCGGATGTCATGTCGCCCCCAATCTGGTACCAATCCGTACCCAATAATGTGGTACCGAACTGTGCCAAAATGTGGTGGCACCTGTCAACGGCTCAGCACGCAGAGGTTGATGGGAAACTCTCTGACATGAACTCGCCGATCAACGATCGAAGCTATGGGGGCGAACCCGCCGCCGAGCGGATCCGTCGACGTCGGGCGAGCCTGCTTGACGTCGCGCTGACGGCGATGGCCGAGGACCGCTGGCGTTCGGCGACGGTGGCGGGGATCTGCGCCGAGGCCGGACTGAACAAGCGTTACTTCTACGAAAGCTTCCCGGACCTCGATGCGCTGTCCAGTGGGGTGATCGACGAGATCGCCGAGGAGGTGGGGGGAGCGGCGGTCGCGACGTACCTCGCTTCGCTGGAGCGTCCGCTTGACGTTCAGGCGAGGGCCGCCGTCGACGCCGTGGTCGGTGTGCTGGGTACCGACCGGCGCAAGGCGCGGGTATTTCTCGGCGGAACTGCGGGCGCTCCCATCGCGCATGCCCGGCGAGACGACGCCATCCAAGGTCTCACCGCCATCCTCGTTGAGCATGCTCGCGCCATCCACGATGTCGAACTGGAGACCGACTCCCTCGCCTCGACCGGACCCGCCTTCGTCATCGGAGGCACGGCACACACAATTCTCGCGTGGGCAGAGGGCACCCTCGACATCACCAGAAGTCAACTGGTGGAGGACATCACGGACCTGTGGCTCGCGCTTGGCGCGAAGGCTGCGGAGATCGCCCATGCGCGCCAGTCCACACCAGACGTCGGTACCGTCAAGCGATGATCGAGCGCGCGTGCCGCGCCGGGTGTGAATCGTCATCGGAGTTGTCATCCGCAGGTGCGCCGACCTGTGGTGTGACAACTACCGTGGCGACTTTCAGTCGCGGTCGTGGTCACGACAGTTGGCAATTTGTTCGCGCGAGAGCAACGGCTACACCGCGGTTGGCCAACCGATCTCCGTGATGTCGTCGGTTAGGTCGACGATGACCGCGGACGGGTTCAGCGCGGCCACAATCTCGCCGGTCAGAGGTTCGCCGTCGAAGAGGTGCCGCATCGCCTCAACCTGCTCGGTGCTCGGGGTCCGCTCGTAGTAGGTGGCTGCCCAGCTGGCGTGCTCATCTGCGTCGCGGGTCAGCGCTTCGGCCAGGTCAGGAATTCGCAGTTCACCTGCGAGCAACTGCCAGCTGCCCGCGTCGCACGTCGCCAACCACGAGATGCGATCCATCGAAAACGCCGGTTCGCCCCAGAAGTCCTCGAGCCCTTTGTTTGCGGGCGTATGAGCGGCCCAGCCGGCGGAAGGCGGCGGCACCGCCGGACTCTGGGGTTCGTAGGACTTGAATCCGATGACATCATCCGAGATCAGGGCAAAATACTCGGCGCCTTGCCCGTCTCGGGCCGAGGCCATCGACTGTCCGGAACCCCATACCGAGTTGAACGAGTAGTAGCGGTACTCCCACTCCGGGCACAGGATCGCGTCGATCATCGCGAGCGCCTTGGCCCTCTGCGAAAACGCCCGGCCAACCGGAAGAGCTTCGATGGTATTGCGGTTCATGGATCGAATTTAACTGGGGCGACCGACACCAACCGGAGCTGGCGGGCCACACAACTCGGGGATCCCTCGGTGCGCTGTCGCGGTGGCAGGCGCCTCGTTGCAGTCGTACCGAGTGCGAGACGAGCGTGCATCGGCGCTGTGCCAACTATCTTGACGTATGGCCATCTGTGATGACGGTTCACAGGCGCGGGAGGGGGGGTGTGAATCGTCATCGTAGTTGTCATCTCCTGGCGCTCTGACCTGCGGTGTGACAACTAGGGTGGCGGCGAAGCGAATCGATCGTGGTCAACGTAGTTGGCAATTGTTCGCCGGAGTGGGCGGCGGCTCACCGTCTCAGAAGCGGCGGCATGGCCTGGCGGGTGCATCTGATCGCTAGCGGTCGAGCAGATGCGGCGCGAGGGCCGTCGCATAGACGACGACCTGCTGGCCCACATCAGCCCGGCACACAGTGAGAACATCAGCTTCATCGGCGCCATCGAAGTCGACATCGATGCCGAGCTGGCACAGCTCGGACCTACTGGGTACCGTCCGCTCCGCGTTCGTGACACCTTGTTCTGACTTGGCCCCGGGCTTCGGCTGCCGTCGGTGCTCGGGGGCCGGAGCGACCGCTGCGTTATGTGCGACTGACTCGCTGTGCTCGCGCAGCGTCGTAGCCGGGAAATCGATCGCGCAGAGCCCGGTCGAATTCTTCTGCCCGGTCACGATCTTGGTCGTTGTGGAACTCGTAGTCCGCGAGGAACCACGCCATCAGATCGGAGGCCAGCTCATCGCAGTCTTCCAGCACACACAACGCTGCGGCTGATTGCAGGAGCCGGAATCTGATGTGCATCCCGTATGACCGCCGTTGTGGCTGCCTCGCTGCGGCAACGAGTTCTGCGAGGGTGGTCCGGTCGGCCAGCCAATCGGCCACAGGCCCGTCGACGAACTCGACGAGCTGGCCGACACCCTCGGCGATTCGGTCCGGATCGTCGATGACGATCGACCGTGGCAATCCGGTGAACAACTCGTCAATCTGCATCACGAGAGAGTGCCAATCCGGCTCGAGAGGCGCGGCTGTCCTCGGCAGAGCGCGGAACAACTCCGTGACCGGCTGCGACAACAGCATTGCCTCCCAACCGAACCGGACACCGGCCGGCAGATTGAAGTCCACGGTGAGCTCGAGCGCGACTTGTACTCCTGTGAGGTCCGTCGCCGCCGCAAACCACAGCGAGGCGCGGCTATTGTTGGGTTCTATCGGGGCGAACCCGCGCACGCTCAGTGCCTCTGTGACCGCGAGGCGGAATTGCTGAAGGGTGGCAGCTTGCTCTACCGGCGCCAAGAGCTCGTAGTGCCGTTCGTCCAGCACGTCGCCACACACGTAGTCGGTCAGCCTTTTGGCGATCGAGAGAATTAGATTCGCCGCATGGACGTCTTCGCCGTCGTCCTCCTCGTCCCGCAGCTGCTGGACTTCGGGATCGAATTCCGCGGGCAGTGCCCCTTGCTGTTCCCATTCGCCGCCGTCGCTGAGTGCCTCGCACTGCTGCTCGCCATCGTGCCACCTCGACAGATAGGCGTAGCCGGGGCCGTCGATTTCCGACACTGCCCACAGTCCACCGCCACGCGACAGCGCTGCCAAGTCCCAGGTGTCGGCCACCTCCTCATGGGCGCGGTCCTCGACGATCAGGTAACGCCCGTCCGGCAGCCGCCGACCCACGAACGGCTCGGCGGGAGAGTCCGCCCAGATACCGGTCGGCGCCAGCCCCAAACGCCGGTGTACCTCCTCGCGTGTGAGGTCCTGAAACGCAATCCAATTCGATGAGAAACCCATTGCCGGTGTTCGGTCCTTTCGTGAGGTGCTGAACCCTAACCGGGCGCACCGACATCGAGACGTCACGCGGGACCGGCCAGGCACAAGTGCGTTGATTCATGCCGGGTCGGCTGATGGAGTCGCCTGCGATGTGCGCATGATGCCGATGCTGCCCAACCAGGGCGTTCTTCGAAAGTAGTTCGGCCATCGGCCATCAGCCATCAGCCGTCGACCGCGTGAGCGAGGGTAGTGGGGTCCTCGTACCCGTGGGCTTCGTCGCCACGCAAGCTCGAAAACGAAGGAAGTAGCATCCACGCATGCACGTCGACATCGAAGGCGCCACCCGGATCGCCCGCCTCGCAGCAGAATTCGACTGGACCTGGGCCGTCGATGACCTGGAACCCTTCTGCGCACAAGCCGGATGGGAGCTCGTCGAACTCAGGCAAGGCGGCGGCTCGATTCGGACGAACTTTCATGTCAGCCGACCGACGGCGCACATGTTCGGGCGGCAACACAGAATGAAGTGGATCACGATCTACGTCACGGATCTGGCAGATGACGCTACGCCCATGACAGTGGTGCGCCCGCTGCTGGACGAAGGGTTCACGAAACTCGATGTGGCACTTACCGCACTCCTGGGGACAGCCACGAGCGCCGAACCCGGACCAAAGGCAGCTCTCAGATGGGACCTGTCCAAAGTGGTCGTCGAACTCAGTATGAGCTTCAGTGCGATCCACCTCGATCTGACGAGTCCGGGATATCAAGCATGGATGGATGAGCCCGAACCGGAGTACGAGGACGAGGACTAGCGATCGAGGTCGGCGAGATCGCATCCGGTACCGAAATCAACCCTCACCGCTGGCATCGTAAGGAACTTCGCTGGGATCCGCCGAACGTGGTGATCATCCTGTCGGCTGCGAAAGGCATGATTGCTGATCGTGCACGCTGATATCGAAGGCGCGGTCGGAATCGCGCGCCTGGCCGCCCATTTCTGCTGGACGTGGGACTCCGAGGACCTCGAACGTTTCTGCGCCGCCGCCGGCTGGCAAGCAGAGCGCTTCTCCGATACCGGAGCCACCCTCACCACGAACCTCGACATCAATCGTCGCAGCGGCAACGCGTCCCTGACTTGGGGACCCCTCCAAAACATACGGTTGTGGGTGACCGACGTAGCCGATCCCGACACCGATATTCCGGAGGTGATGGCGGAGTTCCTCGCCGAGTTGAGCGTGCCGATGGCCGCGGAGTTCGGGGATGGAACCCCCGTTACCGCCGGTATTGTCGAGGAACTTCGTTGGGATCTGCCGAACGTGGTGATCATCCTCTCGGCTGGGCTCGGGGCCGTCACCATGCGGCTCGTCAGCCCCAAGCATCAAGCGTGGACCGACGAACCCGAAGAAGAATGGGACGACGAAGAGGACGACGATGAGGACGAGGACGACGAAGACTGATCGTCGAGCGCGTCGATCAAGCACCTCGCTCCATCCACGCCGATACCGACGGCGGTACCTGGCAGCCGGATTCGGCCAAGATCGGCCCTGCTGTGACAACTACCTGGCAAATTGCCAACTACGGTGACAACCGTGCCAACTACCTGACGAATTGCCAACTACGGTGACCGTTCACAGGGGGGTCGCGGGGCGCTGCTACAGTGGCGCCCATGCAGCGCGCATATTTCTGGTTTAGCAGGCTGGCCCCGGGTGGGCCGGTCGGCGTAACCACGCGCTGACTTCCTCCACCCCGAGCCGCTATCGACCGGCTCGCGGGTGTGCATGCATTCTCCTGGGTCGGCCTGAACGAACAGGACACCCATGACCCTCACTCTCGACACCGATGCGCTCGGCCTCGACGACCAGCGCACCGTCTCGATCAGTCCGTTGGCCGCGCCGGCCGAACTGCGTCGCGAATACGCCGTCGACCCCGCCGTCGCCGCGACGGTGCGCAGCGGTCGGGACGCGACCGTGAACATCCTCGAGGGCCGCGACGACCGCCTGATCGTGGTGGTCGGTCCGTGCTCCGTGCACGACCCGGAGGCCGCGATGGATTACGCGCGCCGGCTCGCGGCGAAGGCCGAACAGCATCGCGACGACCTGCACATCGTGATGCGGGTGTACTTCGAGAAGCCGCGCACGACGCTCGGGTGGAAGGGTTTGGTCAACGACCCGCACCTCGACGGCAGCTTCGACATCAACACCGGCCTGCGGATGGGACGCAAACTGCTGCTGGACATCTCGTCGCTCGGCCTGCCTGTGGGGTGCGAGTTCCTCGACCCGATCACGCCGCAGTACATCGCGGATCTGGTCAGCTACGGCGCGATCGGCGCAAGGACCGCCGCGAGCCAGGTGCACCGCCAGCTCTGCAGCGCGCTGTCGATGCCGGTCGGGATCAAGAACTCGACCGAGGGCGACGTGCAGGTGGCGGTCGACGGGACCAGGGCGGCGGCGGCGAGCCACGTGTTCCCCGGCACCGACCTCAACGGGCTGTCCGCGCTGATCCGCACAGCGGGGAACCCGGATTGCCACGTCATCCTGCGCGGTGGCACCGACGGCCCGAACTACGACGCCGCGACCGTCGCGGACACCATGGCGCGACTGGCGAAGGCGGGCCTGCCCGAGCGGGTCGTCATCGACGCCAGCCACGGCAACAGCCGCAAGGACCACAACAAGCAGGTCGACGTGGTCACCGATGTCGCGGCGCGGATCGAGGCGGGCGAGGCCGGCATCTCGGGGCTGATGCTGGAGAGCTTCCTCGTCGCGGGCCGTCAGGACCTGACCCTGGGGCGGGCGGACGAGCTCACCTACGGTCAGTCGATCACGGACGCCTGCCTGGATTGGGACACCACCGAGGCCCAGCTCGACCGGCTCGCGGGCGCGGTCAGCGCACGCCGCGCGTCCGGAACTGCACGCTGATCCGCGGTCCGGTGGGGCGGGTGCTCTTGGGGACGGCGTGCTCCCAGGTCCGCTGGCAGGACCCGCCCATGACCAACAGGTCGCCGTGGCCGAGCGAGTACCGAAGGGAGGCTCCGCCACCGCGGGGCCGCAGGGCCAGGGTCCTCGCGGCCCCGAGGGAGACGATCGCGACCATCGTGTCCTCGGTGCCGCCGCGCCCGATGGTGTCGCCGTGCCAGGCGACGCTGTCGGCGCCGTCGCGGTAGTAGCAGAGCCCGGCGGTGGCGAACGGCTCGCCGAGCTCGCGCCGGTAGTGCGCGTCGAGGGCCGTCCTGGCCTCGGTGAGCAGTGGGTCGGGAAGGGTGGCGTCCTCGGCGTAGAAGCTCACCAGACGCGGGACGTCGACGACGCGGTCGTACATCTGCCTGCGCTCGGCCCGCCACGGGACCGTGTCGACGAGGTCGGTGAACAGCCGTTCGGATCCCTGCAGCCAGCCGGGGCGCACGTCGATCCAGGCGCCCGAGGTCAGTTCACGCCTGCGGACGCTGTCACCGAGCGGCTCGAGCCGAGCGCCCTCGGTCGGGTCGTCGAACAGCGACGCCTGCACCGCGATGTCCACGGGCGGAATTCTACGCCGAGATCGAACAATTGTTCTAGTACTGGGCTGCTATTCGGCGGTGAGCTCCGCGAGCTGTTCGGCCGCGGTGGTGTTGCCCCGCTCGGCGAGGCGCCGCAGTTCGTCGAGGTCGTCCCGTTCGGTGGCGAGTTCGATGAGCTGGTCGGCGGCGTCGGAATTACCGCCGTCGGCGAGTCGCCGCAGTTCGTCCATGTCACCCGCCTCGCCTGCGAGTTGGATCAGCTCGTCTGTCGCGTCGGAGTTTCCGCCGTCGGCGAGTCGCCGGAGTTCGCCCAAGTCGCCGAGTTCGACGGCGAGCTGGATCAACTCGTCGAGGGCGGTCGCGTCGCCGTCCTCGGCGCGCTGCCGCAGGGTGGTCAGGTCGTGTTCGGTCATGATCGGCAACCTCTCAGATGTGGGGAGCGGGAAGCGCTCCCGATCGGCGGAGTTCGTCGCGATGGGCGTGCCACTCGTCGAGCAGGGCAGGAAGTCGCTCGCTGAGGAACTCGGCCAGCGCGACCATCTCCTCGAGGGGCGCGCGACGATCTGGCGGGGCGTCGGCCAGCAGCGCCAGCCCCTCCCTGAACAGTGCCGCGTGCTCGCGATGGACGGCGGAATCGAAGTTCTGGGGTTGCCTGCTCACGGTATCCAGGCTCACCCGGTCCATCCGCTCGCCCGCGACGCGGGTCCGCCGCGCCATCTGATAGCCCTCGAGCAGCTTGACGGCGCCGGTCACGGCGCTTCGGCTAGCCAGCAGCGCGTCGCCCAGCTCGTCGATCGTCTGCTGTGGCGGATCGCAGACGAAAAGGTATCCCAGCAGTCGCCCCGCCATCGGCGGAAACCCGTACTGGCGTGCATAGAAGCGGCCGACGTGGTCGGCGAAGATCAGCTGCGTGTCGTGCGGCACCCCTCGACGGTAACAGTTATGACTGAGATGACACGGATATGTGTCATCTCAGTTGGATAGCCAGTGGCGCTCAACTGGCCCGCGACAAGGGCGTGCGCCCCGTGCGAACCTCATCGCCATGATCACCGGCGCGGCAGTTCTCGGGGTCTCGGCGGTCGCACTGGGCATGGTGCTCACCCCCGGGCCGAACATGATGTACCTCGTCTCGCGCAGCGTCACCCAGGGCAGGCGCGCGGGACTGATCTCGCTCGGTGGCGTCGCCGTCGGCTTCGCCTGCTACCTGGCGGCCGCGACCGCGGGGATCTCGGCGGTCTTCGTCGCGGTGCCGCAGCTCTACCTCGCGGTGAAGCTCGCGGGGGCGGGCTATCTGGGGTGGCTGGCCTGGCAGGCGCTCCGGCCGGGAGGGGTCTCGGTGTTCGCGCCCCGGCGGCTCGCTGCCGATTCCGCCACGCGCCTGTTCACGATGGGGCTGGTCACGAACCTGCTCAACCCGAAGATCGCCATCATGTACCTGGCGCTGATCCCGCAGTTCATCGATCCGGCTGCGGGGCGGGTCTGGGCCCAGAGTCTCGGTCTCGGCGGCGTGCAGATCGCGGTCGCGTTGACCGTGAATGCCGCGATCGTCGTTGTGGCCGGCACCATTTCGACGCTCCTCGACGCCAGGCCCGGCTGGTTGCGGGTGCAGCGCTACGTGATGGGATCGGTGCTCGGCGGGCTGGCCGTCACCCTCGCCCTCGACAGGTCCCGGCCGACGGTCGCCTGACCGGCGGCGATGCGCCCCGGATTCCTTCGTCCGTTGATGGTCGGCGGGGCTTCCGGCTGCCTATGATCGACACAGCGGTAGCCGAGCGCGGATGGATCGGAGTGTCCAGATGCAGATAGCGGATGTGTTGCGGAACAAGGGCCCGGCGGTGGCGACGGTCGGGCCGGGGATCACGGTCGGCGTGCTGATCGGCGAACTCGCCAGGCACAACGTGGGCGCCCTCGTCGTGGTCGAGAACGACGAGGTGGTCGGCATCGTGACCGAGCGCGATGTGGTGCGCCGCATCCACGAGCGCGGTGCCGACCTGCTGAACGCCCGGGTCGGGGACATCATGACCACGGCGGTGTTCGCCTGCCTGCCGACCGACAGCGTCGACAGCCTCGCCGAGACCATGACCGAGCGCCGGATCCGGCACCTGCCCGTGATCGTGGACGGCCGACTGGTCGGCATCGTCAGCATCGGCGACGTGGTGAAGAGCCGGATCGGCGAGCTGCAGGGTGAACGCGACCAACTCGAGGCCTACATCGAACACGGCTGAAGGGAGCCGACCATGGCGGAGACCATGCGCGCCGCACGATTCCATGCCGACTCCAAAAAGACTGTGGTGGAGGATGTCCCGATACCCGAGCCGGGTCAGGGGGAGGTGCTCGTCAAGGTCGAGTACTGCGGGATCTGCCACTCCGATCTGAGCCTGATCAACGGAACCTTCCCCGCAATGCTGCCGGTGGTCACCCAGGGTCACGAGGCGTCGGGCACCATCGCGGAACTCGGTGCGGGAGTTGCGGGCTGGACGGTGGGCGACCGGGTCATCCCGTCCGCGGGTAAGGCCTGCCTCCGGTGCCGCAACTGCAGGCGCGGGGATCTCACCAACTGCTTGAACATCCAGCTGATGGCGTTCGCCTACGACGGCGCCTGGGCCGAGTACACGGTGGCGCAGGCAGGCGGGCTGACCCGGATCCCCGACAACGTCCCGTTCGATCAGGCGGCGATCCTGGCCGACGCGGTGTCCACGCCCTACGGCGCCGTCGTGCGCACCGGGGAGGTCAGGGTGGGGGAGGCCGTCGGGGTGTGGGGCGTCGGCGGCATCGGCACCCATATCGTGCAGCTCGCGCGCCTGGTCGGTGCGGTCCCGATCCTCGCGTTCGACATCAACCCGGTGGTCCGGGAGCGGGCCCTCGAACTCGGCGCGGACCATGCCTTCGACTCCAGGGACCCGGAACTGAGGGCGAGGGTCGCCGAGGCCACCGGCGGCAGGATGCTCGACGTCGCCTTCGATTCGGCGGGTCTCGCGGTCACGTTCTCCCAGGCGCTGGACTGCCTGGCCGTCGGCGGCAGGCTCATCGTGGTCGGGCTGAGCGACCAGGAGGCGCTTCTCGGCACCACAACCGCCTTCGGGCTGTCGAAGAAGCAGGTCAAGGGCCATCTCGGCTACAAGAACGTCGACATCGAGACCCTGGCGGAACTGCTGTCCCGCGGTCGTCTCGACGTCTCGCGCTCGATCAGCGAGATAGTCTCGCTGGAGGACGTCCTGGTCGGCATCGAGAAGCTGGACAAGCACGAGGGCGATCCGATCAGGATCCTGGTCAGGCCCTGAGTCCCCGGACGCTGTCGGTCCCCGGTCGTACTGTCGCGACATGGGATACGAATTTCAGGTGACAGTGGATTCCGCCGACCCGCACACCCAGGCCAAGTGGTGGGCGCAGACCCTCGGTTGGCGGGTCGAGCCGAGCGACGAGGACTTCATCCGCGGGCTGGTCGCCGCCGGGCACGCCGCCGAGGAGGACACCCAGGTGTTCGAGGGCACCCTGGTCTGGAAACTGGGGGCCGCGATCAGCGACCCCGAGCACCAGGAACGCCCGCGGGTGTTGTTCCAGTTGGTGCCCGAGGCGAAGTCGGTGAAGAACCGGCTGCACTTCGACGTCCGGGTCGGCGAGGACAAGCAGGCGGTGGCCGATGGCCTCGTCGCCCGCGGCGCCACGGTCCTGCATCGCGGGCAGGTGGGTCCGCAGTGGTGGATCACGATGGCCGACCCCGAGGGCAACGAGTTCTGCGTCAGCTGAGCGCCTGCTCGGCCGCTAGCGGTATGCGCCAGGGGTCTCGCCGGTCCACCGCTTGAAGGCACGCCGGAACGCGCTGGGCTCGGAGAACCCCAGCCGCGCCGACAGGTCGTCGACGGACTCGCCGCGGCCGAGTCCGGAGATGGCCGCGTCGCGGAGCACCTCCTCCCGGAGTTGATTGAGCGAGGTGCCCTCCTGCCGCAGCAGCCGGCGCAGGTGCGGGACGCTGATCGAGAGCATCTCCGCGATGTCGTCGGCCGTGGAGGTGCGGCCCTTGACCCCGGACTCGAGGACCTTGCGGACCTGCGCGGAGGCCGTGCTGTCGTAATCCCGTTCGGAGAAAAGCAGATTCGGAGACTCCCGCAGGTAGTCCTCCAGCGTCTCCTCGGTCTGGATGATCGGCGCACGCATCACGGCGTTGTCGAATTCGAGTGCTGCCATGTCGGCGCCGAAGGTGACCTTGACGCCGAAGATCACGTCGTAATTCCTGGCCAGCGACGGATCCGGAGCCGGATACGGCACTTCCACCGAGATCAGCTTGACCCGCTTGCCGACCAGCCAGGCCGCGAACCGGTGCAGGAGTATCAGCTCGAAGTCCGTGAGCAGTCGGTCGGCGGCGTCCGCGGTCGCGGCGGGCAGCGCTTCGTCCCGCCGGGGGATCACGACCTGGAGCCGGGTGGTCGACTCGCCGGTTCGAATCCGCAGCGGCGGCGGACCGGGGAGGGCCCGCATGACATCAGCCATCCGCTCGAGCGCGCTGCCGAGGTCGGGGGTGTGGATCAGCGACAGGCAGACCAGTTTGAACGTGCCGCGAGGCACCGGTGCGGCGCCGAGGCCGAACAGTTCGTCGCCGGTCAGTTGCCAGGCCGCCTGGGTGAACAGCGTCAGCTGGTCGGCGGTCAACCGTGCGTTCTCGTCGCGCAGCATGGGCAGGGTGATGCCCGCGGCCGCAAGGGGGATCGACATGTCGAACCCACCGCTTGCGGCCAAGGCGGCGGCCCTGCGCACGAAGTCCGCGGGAATTGTGCGCTGACTCATCGCCGCGTCACCACCGCCCCGCCAGCCCCATGAGGCGCTCGGCGGCCTCGGCGAGTACCTCGTCGCGCTTACAGAATGCGAAGCGGACCACGTGATTCCACGGCGCCTTGTGGTCCGCGAAGACGCTCACCGGCACCGCGGCCACCCCGATCCGTTCCGGCAGCGCGCGGCAGAACGCCTCGCCGTCGGTGGTGCCGAACGGGGTGATGTCCGCACACACGAAGTAGGTGCCGCCGCTCGCGTGTACCCCGAAGCCCGCCTCGCGCAGGGCCCCGCTGAGCACGTCCCGCTTGCGCTGCAGGTCTTCTCGCAGACCCGTCACCCAGGCCTGCTCGTGGGTCAGCGCGTGCGCGACCGCGGGCTGGAACGGGCCGCCCGCGACGAAGGTCAGGAACTGCTTGGCCGCGCGGACCGCGTCCACGAGCTCGGCGGGGCCGCACACCCAGCCCGTCTTCCATCCGGTCACGCTGAAGGTCTTGCCCGCGCTGGACACGGTGACGGTCCGGTCCGCCATCCCCGGCAGCGCCGCCAGGGGGGTATGGGTGCGCCCGTCGAAGACCAGGTGCTCGTACACCTCGTCGCTCAGCACCAGCAGGTCGCGCGAGGTGGCGAGCTCCGCGACGGCGCGAAGTTCCGCGTCCGTGAACACCGTGCCGGTCGGGTTGTGCGGGGTGTTGAGCACCAGCATCCGGGTGTTCGGGCCGACCGCGGTGCGCAGCGCGTCGAGGTCGAGGGCGAAGCCGTCGCCGTCCGGGACCAGGGACACGGACCGGCGAACGCCTCCTGCGAGCGCGACGGCCGCGGCGTACGAGTCGTAGTACGGCTCGACGAGCACCACCTCCTGGCCCGGTTCGACCAGGCCGAGCAGGGTCGCGCTGATCGCCTCGGTGGCGCCGACCGTCACCAGCACCTCGGTGTCCGGGTCGTACTCCAGCCCGTATCGGGCCGCGCGGTCGGCGGCGATGGCCTCGCGCAGGACCGGCATCCCCGGACCCGGCGGATACTGGTTGAGGCCGTCGGCGATCGCGGATCTGGCGACCTCGAGCATCGCGGTCGGGCCGTCCGTGTCGGGAAAGCCCTGGCCCAGGTTGATCGCGCCCGTCCGCACGGCGAGCGCTGTCATCTCCGCGAAGATGGTGGAGCTGAACGGTTGCAGGCGCGAGACCGTCTGCGAGTGGCGTGCTGCGGGCATCGTCACAGCCTATTCGCCGTCCTGGCGGGTTCCGACCGCATGGTCGACGAACTGCCGACGCCACGACTCGGCAAATCGCAGCAGTGCGTGGCAGGACCGTTCTACCGTCGATACATGAGCGCCGCGATCGAGATCTCGGACCTGGTCAAGACCTTCGGCCGAACGCGGGCCCTGGACGGCCTCGAGCTCCAGGTGCGCACCGGGGAGGTACACGGCTTCCTCGGCCCCAACGGGTCGGGCAAGTCCACCACCATCCGGGTGCTGCTCGGCCTGCTCCGTGCCGACAGCGGCAACGTGCGGCTGCTCGGCGGCGACCCCTGGCGCGAGGCGGCCGGACTCCACAAGCGTCTCGCCTACGTCCCCGGCGACGTGAATCTGTGGCCCACTCTCTCCGGCGGCGAGGTGATCGACCTACTCGGACGGTTGCGCGGCGGCCTCGACGAGCGACGCAGGGCCGAGCTGCTCGAGCGGTTCGACCTGGATCCGACCAAGAAGGGCCGGACCTACTCCAAGGGCAATCGGCAGAAGGTGGCGCTCGTCGCGGCCCTGTCCTCCGACGTGGAACTGCTGATCCTCGACGAGCCCACCTCCGGGTTGGACCCGCTCATGGAGGCGGTGTTCCAGGAGTGCATCACCGAGGTCACGGAGCAGGGGCGCACGGTGCTGCTGTCGAGCCACATCCTCGCCCAGGTGGAGGCCCTGTGCGACCGACTCACGATCATCCGGCTCGGCAGGTCGATCGAGTCCGGCAGCATGGCCGACCTGCGACACCTCACCCGGACCTCCATCGCCTGCGAGACCAGGAGCCCGGCGACCGGTCTGGCCGAGCTGGCCGGTGTGCACGACCTGGTGGTGGAGGGGACCAGGTCCCGGTTCCAGGTGGACACGGGCGAACTGGACGAGGCGATCACGCACCTCACCCGTTTCGGCATCCGCACCCTCACCAGCCAGCCGCCGACCCTGGAGGAGTTGTTCCTGCGGCACTACGGCGACGAGCTCGCGGCGGCCGGGGTGGAGGAATCGTGACCACACTGGCCGGCACCGCGACACTGACCCGGTTCGGTTTCCGGCGCGAGAGGTTCGCGCTGGTCCTGTGGGTCCTCGCGGGTGCCTTCGTCTATTACTCGCAAGCCGTCGGGGTCGACATCGCGTATCCGACCCAGCCTGAGCTCGATGCGGTCGCAGCCAGCATGGAGGGCAACGCGGCCATGGTGGCCATGGCCGGACCGCCGCGTGCCCTCGACACGATCGGTGGCCAGGTGGCCTTCCAGGCCAGTGCCTTCGGGATGATCGTCGCGGGCCTGATGAGCATGTTCGTGGTCGGTCGGCACACCCGCGCCAACGAGGAAACCGGCCGCGACGAGCTGATCCGGTCCTCCGTCGTCGGGCGCCACGCGCCGTTCGTCGCGGCGGCGATCATCGCGACGGCGGCGAACGTGCTCTACGGCGCTGTGGTCGCGCTGAGCCTGATCTCCTACGGTCTGGCCGCGGCGGGATCGCTTGCTCTCGGCGTGGGCGCCACCTGCGCGGGCCTGGTGTTCGCGGCGGTCGCGCTGCTGGCCGCGCAGATCACCGAGAACACCAGGACCGTCTACGGCATCACAGGGGCCGCGATCGGCGTGGCCTACGTGCTGCGCGCGGTCGGCGACGTCGGAAGTGGTGCGCTGTCGTGGCTCTCGCCGTTGGGCTGGGGTCAGGCGATGCGGCCGTACGACGGCGAGATCTGGTGGCCTGCACTGCTGTCGCTCGTCGTCGCCGTGGCCGTCGGCCTCGGCGCGCTCCGGGTGCTGGACCATCGTGACGTCGGCGCGGGCGTGTTCCCCCCGCGGCCGGGTCCCGCCCGCGCTCCGCAGGGGTTGCTCGGCGAGTTCGGTCTCGCCTGGCGGTTGCAGCGCGGCACGCTGGTCGGCTGGTCGGTCGGGTTGTTCCTCGGCGGATTGGCGTTCGGCACGATCGGCAATGACGTCGGTGACCTGCTCGGCGATGTCGACATCGGTGAGTTGCTCGGGCAGGAGAGCGCGAGCATGGTCGACGCGTTCTACACGATGGCCGCCGCGATGCTCGCCATGATCGGGTCCGCGTACACCATCTCCTCCGCGCTCCGGCCGCGTGCGGAGGAGGCGGCCGGGCATCTCGAGCCGCTGCTCTCCACCGCGCTGACCCGGATCCGCTGGATGGCGGGCCACGCGGCGATCACGCTGGCCGGGTCGGCCCTGGTGCTGGCGCTCGCCGGCCTCGGTATGGGGCTGATGTACGGGATCATCGCCGACGACATGGCGCAGGTGCCCCGGATGCTCGGTGCGACCCTCGTCTACCTGCCCGCGGTCTGGGTCCTGGGTGGGCTCACCCTGCTCCTGTTCGGCCTCCTGCCGCGGCTCGCCTCCGGCGCCTGGATCGGCTTGGCGTTCTGCTTCTTCGTCCTGATGTTCGGGACGACGCTGAAGTTCCCGGACCGGCTGATGAGCGTCTCGCCGTTCGAGAACCTGCCGCTGGTCCCCGCGGTGGACTTCCGGTTGGCGCCATTGCTGGTCACCACCATCGTCGCGGGCGCGCTGTGCCTGCTGGGAACGGCGGCCTTCCGGCGGCGCGATCTGCAGACGAACTGAGGGTTGTCACGTTTTCTGGGGCTGTCTCGTCCAAGGAGTAGGCGGCACGAACGGTCGCCGCAACGGGAAACAGGAGGGCGTCATGACTCGAATCCAGCCGGTGGCTCCGAAGGATGCCGGACCGCTGATCAAGGTGGCCTACAAGTTCGCAGGCCGCAGGTTCGGCGCGGTGCCCGAACCCTTCACCGTGCTGGCGAACCATCGGAAGCTCTTCGTCGCCTGCGCCAGGCACGAGATGGCCGCGGAGAAGGCCTCCAAGGTGCTGCCCGCAAACGTCCGCGAGCTGGCGGTGTTCCGCGTCGCGTGGACCGTCGGGTGCTCCTGGTGCGTGGACTTCGGCACCATGTTGCAGCGCCTCGACGGCCTCGACATCGAGCGGCTCCAGAAGATCGGCGACTACGAGGACTCCCCGCTCTACAGCGAGGACGAGCGCGCGGCGATCGCCTACGCCGACGCGGTGACGGCGACTCCGGGGACCGTGACCGACGAGCAGGTGGCGGACCTGGAACGCCGGTTCGGCAAGGACGGTGTCGTCGAACTGACCTATCAGATCGGGCTCGAGAACATGCGGGCCCGGATGTACTCCGCGCTCGGGATCACCGAGCAGGGGTTCAACTCGGGGGACGCGTGCCGGGTTCCGTGGGCCGATCAGGAGGCGGTCACGGGGCAGGCCGGTCCGGGAGCCTGATGCCCGCGAACTTCTCCGGGTTCGCGATGTCATAGGCGGCGCTCACCTTGCCGTCGCGGACGGTGAAGCCCCCCACGCGTGACGGGAAGCCCGGGTGTGTGTCGTCCCCGGGCGACCCGTGCGTGACGAAACCGAGCTGGCCGTTGACCATGACCGGTTCGACCGACAGGAGAGACTGCGCCCCATAGCGATTGATCAGGCCGAGGAAGAAACGCGCGAACTTCTCGGACCCGTGGATGACGTTGACGGCCGTGCGGGTGGTGCCGTTGGCATCGCCGATCACCAGGGCGTCCGGGTGCAGCGCGTCCAGCACGGCCTGGAGGTCGCCCGTCGCCATCGCGGCCATCAGCCGGCCCACCGCCTCCGCGTGCTCGTCGTCCGGCGTCGGCTTCTCGACGCCCGCCACCGCGCGCCGTCCGCGCGAGGCCAGTTGCCGGGTCGTGGCGGTCGAGGTGCCGAGGATCCCCGCGATCTCGTCGAAGGGGACGCCGAACCCGTCGTGCAGCACGAAGGCGGTGCGCTGATCCGGGCCGAGGGTATCGAGTACCACCATCGCCGCCAACCGCGCATCCTCCTCGCGCACAACGGCTTCCAGTGGGTCGATCGGCCCCGAGGAGCCGAGTGGCATCACAATCGGCTCCGGAAGCCACTGCCCGACATAGCTTTCACGCCGGACGGCGGCGCTGCGAAGGTGATCGAGGCAGATCCGTCCGACCACGGTGGTCAACCAGGCGCGCAGGTCGCGGACGGAGTCGGGGTCGGTCTCGCTGAGTCGGAGCCAGGCCTCCTGCACGGCGTCCTCGGCGTCGGACACGCTGCCGGTCATCCGGTAGCCGACCGACAGCAGGTGACGGCGGTGGGATTCGAAGGTCTCGGCGAGTGCGACAGTGCCCATGGATCGATTCTACGAACGAGTTCGACTTAAAACCCCTGTGAACGGAACTGTTCCCGATGGTCGCGGCGTCCGTCATCTTTGACGCACCATCCAGCCACGCCCGACCTGAGGACTCAGACCATGGCATCACTGACGACCAAGAGACGATCAACGCCGCCGCGACCCCTGCGCGCACTCGCGGCCCTCGCCGCGCTTGTGACGATCGGTTCCCTGGTCGGGGCCTGCTCGGGGTCGTCCGAGGCCGAGCAGACCGCGGACGGCAAGTCCGTGCTGCGCTACCAGGGCTCGGCGGGACAGGTCACCTTCCCGGAGTTGGCGGCAGACCTCGGCTACTTCCAGAGCATCGAGCCGAAATGGGTGGGTGACACCACCAGCGGCCCACAGGACATCCAGTCCGTGGCCACCGGGCAGACCGACTTCGGTATGGCATTCAACGGCGCGGTCGTCAAGCTTCACGCCGCGGGTTCCCCGATCACCTCGGTGGTGAGCTCGTACGGTGCCGACCAGGGCACCTTCACCGGGTACTTCGTGCTCGACGGGGGGTCGATCGCAGGCGCTCGGGATCTGATCGGCAAGAAGGTCGGCATGAACACCCTTGGCGCCCATCACGAATTCGTCGTACGCGAATGGCTGGCCCAACAGGGGCTCACGCCCGACGAGATCAAGCAGGTCGAGTTGATCGTGGTTCCCCCGATCAACACCGAGCAGGCACTCAGGGAAGGCCAGATCGACGTCGCCGCACTCGGGGGTGTCTTCCGGGAGACCGCCGTAGGCCGCGGGGGACTGCGTCCGCTCTTCACTGATTCGGCGATCTTCGGGGACTTCAGCTACGGCACCTACGTCCTGCGTGACGACTTCATCGCCAAGAACCCCGAGGCGGCGAAGGACTTCGTACAGGGCACCGCGCGGGCGGTCCGGTGGGCCCAGACCACGCCACGGGACCAGGTCGTGGCCAAGTTCAAGGAGATCATCGGTAAGCGCGGCCGCAACGAGAACACGCAGCTCACGGACTACTGGCGTAGCCCCGGCATCCCGGTCGCGGGTGCGGTCATCGCCGACCGCGAGTTGCAGACCTGGATCGATTGGCTGGTCAGGAACGGCGAACTGAGGTCGGGTGAGCTGAAGGCGGCCGACCTGTTCACCAACGAGTACAACCCGTACGCGAACGGCTCCTACGCCGCCACCAGTGGTGCCGACGGGCAAGCGTTGGGGGCAGGCAAATGACCGCCGAACCCAAACTCAGGCTCGACCGGGTCAGCAAGCACTTCGGTATCCGCGGGTCCGAGGCCCGGTTCACCGCGATCGAGGACATCAGTATCGACGTCGCAGCCGGTGAGTTCCTGGTCCTGGTGGGTCCGAGTGGCTGCGGCAAGTCCACACTGCTGGATCTCCTCGGCGGCCTGACCACCCCGTCGTCCGGGCGGATCCTGCTCGACGGTCAACCGATCACCGGTCCCGGCCTCGACCGCGGGATCGTCTTCCAGCAGTACGCGCTGCTGCCGTGGCGGACGGCGCTCCACAACATCGAGTTCGGTTTGGAGGCAAAGGGTCTGCCGAAGCGGCAGCGACGGGAGATCGCCGGCCACTACCTGGAACTGGTCGGGTTGCAGGGGTTCGGCGACCGGTACCCGCACGAACTGTCGGGCGGAATGAAGCAGCGGGTCGCGATCGCGCGGAGCCTGGCCTTCGACCCCGAGGTGCTGCTGATGGACGAGCCGTTCGCAGCGCTCGACGCCCAGACCAGGGAGTCCCTGCAGGACGAGCTGCTGCGGATCTGGCGCACCACCGGCAAGACCATCCTGTTCATCACGCACGGCATCGACGAGGCGGTGTACCTGGGGCAGCGGGTGGCGGTGCTCACCTCCCGGCCTGGCCGCGTGAAGACGGTGATCGACATCGACATCGACCGCACCGCGGCTGATGTCCGCTCCGACGCGCGCTTCCGGGAGTTCCGGCACCACATCTGGAGCCAACTGCAGGACGAGGTGGCGCGCGCTCAGCACCAGGAACTCGAGGCGCAGGCGCCCGCATCGAAGGAGACGGCTCATGTCTAGTGTCGAACTGCTCGCGCCGCCGGTCGCCGCAGGTCCGGTGGCGCCCTCCCCGCGGCTCGCGGTGCCGCGGCGACCGGGGACCCTCGCCCGCGGCGGCCGGGCGGTCCGCGCCACCGCCTGGCGGATTCTCAAGCCATCGCTTGCGATCGGCCTGTTCTTGCTGCTGTGGGAGCTGGCCCCCCGGCTTGGCCTGGTGGACAGGGTGTTCCTGCCGCCGTTCTCCGTGGTGGCGGGCGCCTTCGGCGAGCTGGCCGCCAGCGGTGAACTGTGGAACCACGCCTCCGCGAGCCTGAGCCGGGCGCTGACCGGTTTCGCGATCGCCATCGCGATCGCCATCCCGCTCGGCGTCGCCATCGCGTGGTACCGCCCGGTGGCCGAGTTCGTGAATCCGATCCTCGAGCTGCTGCGCAACACGGCCGCGCTCGCGTTGCTGCCGGTCTTCGTGCTGATACTCGGCATCGGGGAGACCTCCAAGGTCGCCCTCGTGATCTACGCGAGCACCTTCCCGATCCTGCTGAACACCATCTCGGGTGTCCGGACGGTGGATCCGCTGCTGGTCAAGTCCGCCCTGTCGTTGGGCCTCACACCGATCCGGCTGTTCCAGAAGGTGATCCTGCCCGCCGCTGTCCCGACCATCTTCACCGGCATCCGGATGGCGGCAGCATCCTCGATCCTGGTTCTCATCGCAGCCGAGATGGTCGGCGCCAAAGCAGGTTTGGGATATCTGATCACGGCCTCGCAGTACAACTTCCAGATCCCGAAGATGTATGCCGGAATCATCGCGATCTCACTTCTCGGTCTCGTCTTCAACGGAATCCTCATCCTCATCGAGCGCCGCCTGTCCCGCTGGCGCGTCGGTCCGATCTAAGGAGTTCACCACAATGTCTCAGCGCCCCAAGCAATTTCACCTCAATGCGTTTCTCATGGGGGTCGGCCACCACGAGGCGGCCTGGCGCCACCCGCGCACCGATGCCAATGACGTGCGGTCGGTCGAGCATTTCGCCGAGCTCGGTCGGATCGCCGAGCGCGGCAAGCTCGACTCGGTGTTCTTCGCCGACGGCCTCGCGGTCGGCCCCCGCATCAAGCACAACGCGCTGTCCACCTTCGAGCCGGTCACCCTGCTCACCGCGATCGCGGGCGCCACCGAGCGGATCGGGTTGATCGCCACCTCGTCGACCACCTACAGCGATCCGTTCACCACCGCCCGCAAGTTCGCTTCGCTCGACCACATCAGCGGCGGCAGGGCGGGCTGGAACATCGTCACGAGCGCCGGCGAGGACGAGGCCGCCAACTTCGGCCTCGACGGGATCCCGGATCACCTCGGCAGGTACCAGCGCGCCGAGGAGTTCGTCGAAGCAACGGTCGCCCTGTGGGACAGCTGGGAGGACGACGCCGTCGTGCTGGATCCGGGCACAGGGGTGTTCGCCGATCCGGACAAGGTGCACGCGATCGACCACGAAGGCGAGCACTTCCGGATCCGTGGCCCGCTGAACTCGCCGCGCTCACCGCAGGGCCGCCCCCTGCTGGTGCAGGCGGGCTCGTCCGAGAGCGGGAAGGAATTCGCGGCGCGGCACGCCGAGGCGGTGTTCACCGCGCAGCGCACGCTCGCCCAGGGGCAGGAGTTCTATCGGGATCTCAAGGCAAGGGCGGCCGCGTACGGGCGCCACGCGGACGAGGTGAAGGTACTGCCGGGGATCGTCCCGTTCATCGCCCCGACCGAGGCCGAGGCGCGGGCGCTGGAGCGGGAGTTCACCGATCTGATCTCGCCCGACTACGCGCTCCGGCAGCTGTCCGCCATCCTCCGCGTCGACCTCACCGAGCACTCCCTCGACGCGCCCCTGCCGCCGTTGCCGCCCGTGCACCAGATCCAGGGGAACAAGAGCCGCTACGAACTGGTCAAGGAACTGGCCGAATCCGATTCGCTGACCGTGCGGGAGCTCATCGGCCTGCTCGGCGGCGGCCGCGGGCATCGCACCTTCGCGGGTACCCCCGAACAGATCGCGGACGAGCTCCAGTTGTGGTTCGAGCAGGGTGCGGCCGACGGTTTCAACATCATGCCGCCCTTCCTGCCCGGCGGCCTGACCGATTTCGTCGACCAGGTGGTCCCGATCCTGCAGCGCCGTGGGCTGTTCCGCACGGACTACACGGCGTCGACCCTGCGCGGCCATTACGGGCTGGCTCATCCGGCGAGCCAGTTCGCCGCGACGCAGGCCAGGACCAGCGCATGAGCGAAGCCTGATGGGGCGGCCGGCTCCTCGGTAGGATCAGCGGCATGCGTTTCGGGATGTTCGTACCGCAGGGCTGGCGCCTCGACCTGGTCGGCATCGATCCCGCCGAGCAGTGGGACGCGATGAAGTCGGTCACGCTGCGGGCCGAGTCCGGACCGTGGGAGTCGGCCTGGGTATACGACCATTTCCACACGGTGCCCGCGCCCACCGATCAGGCCACGCACGAGGCCTGGTCGTTGATGTCCGCGCTCGGCGCGGTGACCTCCACCATCCGGCTCGGGCAGATGTGCACCGCGATCAGCTACCGCAACCCCGCCTACCTGGCCAAGATCGCCGCCACCGCGGACCTCATCTCGGGTGGCCGTATCGAGATGGGCATCGGCGCGGGCTGGTACGAACACGAATGGCGTGCCTACGGTTACGGATTCCCGTCAGCCGGTGAGCGTCTGGCGCGTCTCGACGAGGGCGTGCAGATCTTGCGGCAGGCCTGGACCACCGGGTCCGCGACCCTGGACGGCAAGCACTATCGGGTCGACGGCGCCATCGTGCGACCGCTGCCGCTGCAGGAGGGCGGCATCCCGCTGTGGATCGCGGGCGGCGGCGAGAAGGTGACCCTCAAGATCGCGGCGAAGTACGCCCAGTACACCAATTTCGACGGCACCCTCGAGGGCTTCACCCAGAAGTCCGCCGTGCTCAAGGAGCACTGCGCGGCGGTCGGTACCGACTTCGACGCGATCGTGCGTTCGGCGAACTACAACGTGGCGATCGGTGCCACCGAGGCGGAGGTCGAGGACCGCCTGGCCGCGACCAAGGCCAGGATGGCGAAATTCGTGGGCGAGGACCTCGCGGAGGCGTCGATGGCGGCGTTCCGCGGGATGCCGGGGGTCGGGACGCCCGAGCAGATCATCGAGAACCTGACCGCGCTGCGCGATCAGGGCCTGAGCTACGGGATCTGCTACTTCCCCGAGGCCGCATACGACACCTCGGGTATCGAGCTGTTCGAACGCGAGGTGATCCCCGCACTGGCGGGCACATGAGGCAGGAGCCGACATGTTCGTGGAATCGCTCAACGACGAGGGTCTGTGGCTGACTCCGCCTGGACCCGGCGACGTCGAGTCCATCACCAGGTGCTGTCAGGACGAGGCGGTGGGGGAGTGGACCACACTGCCGGTGCCGTATACCCACGGCGACGCGCAACGGTTCGTCGAGCGGGTGGTGCCCGTCGGATGGGCGGACCGCAGCCCCACCTGGGCGATGCGGCACACCCCCGCGGGTGCCGTGGTCGGGATGATCGGTCTCGCCTGCCGTGACGGCTCGGCGGCGGACATCGGCTTCTGGCTGAACCAGGCGGTCCGTGGCCGCGGCCTGATGGCCAGGGCGGTGAACTTGGTGTGCGACTTCGGTTTCCGTCCGGACGGGATGGCGCTGGAACGGATCGAGTGGCGCGCGTACGTCGGCAACAAGCAGTCCGCGTCCGTGGCGCGGCGGGTGGGCTTCCGATTCGAGGGCACGCTGCGCGCGGGCGGTCTCCAGCGCGGGCGCAGGCGTGACGAGTGGGTCGCGGGCCTGCTCTACGAGGACCCTCGGGAGCCGGCCGAGGGCTGGCCGGATCTCGGCTAGCGCAGGTCCGCCGGGTCGACGGGGATCTGCTGGTTCTCGGCGCGCGGGACCTGCTCGGCCAGCGGGATCGACTTCGCCAGCAGCTTCCACTCCGCGCCGCTGATCGAGTCCGCCGCCCGCCGGATCACCTTCTGGTCCTTGGTGCCCCAGGCGATCGGCATCGGGCTGACCATCTGCCAGGTGTCCGCGGTGGACTTGGTGCTGCGGTCGGAGAGCACCGCGATCGAGGGCACCCGCTCGCCGACGTTGGTCATCGAATGCCCCGGCAGCGCCCGGATGTTACGGGTGACCAGGGCGTAGTGCGGGCGGTCCGCCGACGGCTTGGCCACGTCCACCAGAGCCAGCAGCGTGGCCCCGCGGGGCCGGGCCACCGCCACGACGGCGGGCACCAGCGGGCCCTCGGTGTAGAGCTTCTCGACAGAGCCGACCTTCTTCGGGGCCCAGAACGCCACCCACAGCGCGGTGACGGCCAGCAGGGAGACCACAACACCGACGATGTACGACCACGGATGGGCCAGGGAGATCAGCCAGGCCGCGAGCCCCGCCAGCAGCACGGCCGTGACGATGGCCGAGACCCGGAGTCGCCGGACGTCGCCGACCGTCTCGTTGACGGAGTTGGCGTGGGAGTGGTCGACGGGGAACTCGAAGCTGCGCACGGTCCCCTTTCTACCCGATGACAGGGCCTACCCGATGGTCGGGCCGAGCAGGTCGTCAGCATCGGTGATCCGGTACGCGTAGCCCTGCTCGGCGAGGAACCGCTGGCGGTGCGCGGCGTATTCGGCGTCCAGCGTGTCGCGGGCGACGACCGAGTAGAAGTGCGCCTGGCCCCCGTCCTGCTTCGGGCGCAGCAGGCGGCCGAGCCGCTGGGCCTCCTCCTGCCGGGAACCGAAGGTCCCCGAGACCTGCACCGCGACGGAGGCCTCCGGCAGGTCGATGGAGAAGTTCGCGACCTTGCTCACCACCAGCGTCTGGATCTCGCCGCGCCGGAACGCGTCGAACAGCGCCTCGCGTTCCTTGTTCTTCGTCGACCCCTGGATAACCGGCGCGTTCAATGCCTCGCCGAGCTCCTCGAGTTGGTCGAGGTAGGCGCCGATCACGAGGGTCGGCGAATCCGGGTGCCGGTCCAGGATCGACTTCACCACCGCGATCTTGGTGTGTGCCGTCGAGCACAGCTTGTAGCGTTCCTCCGGCTCCGAGGTGGCGTACGCCATCCGCTCGGCGTCGGTCAGCGTCACCCGGACCTCGATGCACTCCGCGGGCGCGATCCAGCCCTGCGCCTCGATGTCCTTCCACGGCGCGTCGTACCGCTTGGGGCCGATCAGGGAGAACACGTCGCCCTCGCGCCCGTCCTCGCGGACCAGGGTCGCCGTCAGGCCGAGGCGCCGCCTCGACTGCAGGTCCGCCGTCATCCGGAAGACCGGCGCGGGCAGCAGGTGCACCTCGTCGTAGATCACCAGGCCCCAGTCGCGGGAGTCGAACAGCTCCAGGTGTTTGTACTCGCCCTTGGTTCGACGGGTGATCACCTGATAGGTCGCGATGGTGACCGGTCGGATCTCCTTGCGCTCGCCCGAGTACTCGCCGATCTCCTCCTCGGTGAGCGAGGTCCTGGCGATCAGCTCCCGCTTCCACTGCCTGCCTGCGACGGTGTTGGTCACCAGGATCAGCGTGGTGGCCTTGGCCTTTGCCATCGCCGCCGCTCCGACCATCGTCTTGCCCGCGCCGCACGGCAGCACGACGACGCCCGAGCCGCCCGCCCAGAACGAGTCGGCCGCCATCTCCTGGTAGTCCCGCAGCTCCCAGTGCCCCTCGTCGAAGGCGAGGTCGATCGGGTGCGCCTCGCCGTCCACGTACCCGGCGAGGTCCTCGGCAGGCCAGCCGATCTTGAGCAACATCTGCTTGAGGTGGCCGCGCTCGCTCGGGTGCACCACGACGGTGTCCTCGTCGACCATGGCGCCGAGCATCGGCGAGATCTTCTTGTGCCGCATCACCTCGGTGAGCACCGCCCGGTCCAGGCTGACCAGGGTCAGGCCGTGCGCGGGGTTCTTTACCAGCTGCAAGCGGCCGTACCGGGCCATCGTGTCGACGATGTCGACCAGCAGCGGCTGCGGGACCGCGTACCGGGAGAACGTGACGAGCGCATCCACCACCTGTTCGGCGTCGTGGCCCGCCGCGCGCGCGTTCCACAGCGCCAGCGGGGTCACCCGGTAGGTGTGCACGTGCTCGGGCGCGCGCTCGAGTTCGGCGAACGGGGCGATGGCCTGCCTGGCCTGGCCGGCGAGCTCGTGGTCGACCTCCAGGAGCAGGGTCTTGTCGGACTGGACGATCAAGGGGCCGTCGGTCACGTGCACCTCCTACGTAGACAACCACTCCATTGTCCACACTTTGCCGTGGGGTGGTCGTCGCAGGCGCCTGCGGTCCCGGCCGATCCGTGTCCGTGGCCGAAAAAAGTGAAGGATTCTCCCGCGATCCGGAGAATCCTTCACTTTTGTGCGTCACCGTTGTGTGGCTACACTTTTCTTCGTCTCCATTACGTGCACGAGCGCCTCGGAAATTCCGGAACGGTATCCGGCGTCTCGCTCGGTGCGGACCTCCGTGGTGTCGAGTTCATTTTCCAGCCTGGCCTGAATTCGGTCCAGGGCGAGAAGTGTTCTTTTCACGGACGGTCCTTCTTGTTTTTTGTGGTCGGGCGGCATTCTGGAAGTTCGCACTGCCGTGCTCGTTCATCCAGCACGAACAGTCTGGCGGACCGCAGTGCGGCGTGATACCCGCTGGACCGTGCGGTCGAGAACGTCGCCTCCCCGGTCAGTTCGTCGATCCGGCTGTGCAGGGTGTCGAGGACAAGGGGGATGGGTGATGCGGTCGCCTCGGTGTGCATCAGTGGCGTTTCCGTTTTCTGATCAGCTCTCCGGAATCGGCGGCGCGATCCCTTTTTTCGGCACGTCGTTCCTTGAGGGACTGTGACGGTTTCTTCAGGCTCTTGCCGGGTTTCTTGTCTGCCATTGTCGCTCCTGAATTCGAAGTGGCAATCACTTCGGCCGACCATACGTCATTTCCAGGAAAAAGCCAGTCGCGCAGGCGGGCGTGCTATTTCTGCCCGCGCGGCCCGGAATCAGTCGAGGAGGTTCACCGAGGTGATCCGGTGCAGGGTGAACCGGCGGACCGCCCCGGTGTCCGGGTCCAGCGCATCGAGCTGTCCGCCGCCGACACTGATCGGGTCGACGACGCGCTCCGTTGCCACCCCCTGCGCGTCGACATAACCGATCGCCACGCTGCGCCGCACCTTCGCCGCCAACTGCAGCAGCGCCATCGTCGCGGCGCCGCCCGCCCGGCTGCCGTCCGAACGCACACCCTGACCGCGCGGGGCGGTTGCGGCCCGCTGGCCGGCCCGCAGCTGGCTGACGAGGGATCCGAGCTGGTCGTCGGTGGGGATCGCGGGCATCCGCAGCGCAGGACGCGAACGGCGTCGCGGTACCCGTGCGCCGCGCGGTCGCAGGTCCACGATCGCGCCGGAGGAGTCCTCCCCTGCCGGTGCGAACCCGGCCGACCGGAGCCGGTCGAGCAACTCGCCGAGCGGCGCCTGCGAGATCGCGACGGTCGGGGCCAGGGCGCGCAGTGCCAGCTGCTCGGCCACCGCGGAGGCCAGTACCTCGGCGAGCAGCGCCGGGTCCTCGCACCGGATGAACGAGGACGCCACCCCCGCCCGCAGCTGGCCGTGCCTGCGCGCGACATCGTCGATGAGGTACGTCAGGGCCTGCGGCACCGGCGTCTTCGAGCGCTTCTCGAACAGCGCGTGCAGCTCCGAGGCGCTCTTTCCGGCGTCGAGCGCCCGCCGCACGCTGTCCTCGCGGATCCGGTACATGGTGGCCGCACCGGCCGACTCGATGTCCGCGACCAGGGTGATCTGCTCCTGCAGCTCCGGGATGAGCGGGCCTGGAGCCATCACGGTCAGGTCCGCCTGCACCAGGACGTAGTCGATGGGGGCGGGCAGGCTCGCCGTCATCTCGGCGACCACCGCCTCCGCGGTGGCCCCGTGCAGCAGCCCGCGGCCGGGTGACGCGAGCGCGCCGCGGCCGATCAGCCCGACCGCGGCCGCCTCGGCGACGGTGTGCTCGACTGCCCCCGCGCCGAACCGGCCGGACCAGCGCGGGCGCCGCCACGCGACCAGCGCGGCGAGCTCGGACGTGGTCGCGCCCTGCCCAGGCGCGAGCTCACCGAGCAGCTCGAGCACGAATTTGCGGTCGCGGGGGGCGCCGGACGCGCGCACCTCCTCGGACAGCGCGGCGATCGCCTTGTCGTTGGGATCACGCAGCCCGATCACCCACGGCCTGCGCGGCATCTCCAGCCAGCCGTGGGCGAGGGTGTACCACCGCTGGGCGGTTCCGGTGTTGAGCCAGGCATCCGCGGCGACCGTCGGTGCCCAGTAGTCGTCGCCGGTGTCGGCGGCGGGAGACGGGTCGGGGTCGCCACTCGCGATCAGGCCCGCCGCGGACAGCAGCTCCACGACCAGGCTCACCCGGTTCTCGTCGACGCTTGCCGCCTTCGCGAGCCGCCTGGTCTCGCGGACCCCGAGCCCGCCCGCCTTGAGGGTCGGTGCGGGCTGGTCGCCGAGGGCCGCGATCAGGTCCTCGCAGTGCCGGATCAGTTCGAGCGCCTCGCCCGCCGCGACCGCGTTCACGTCCGCGATCTTCTGCTTGTTGGTGCGGATCGGCGGCGGGGTGAGGGCCATCGGGTCGGTGATCGTCTCGCCGCGCAGCGCCTGGCCGACCTGATGGGGCAGCTCGACGGTCTGCTCGTCCACCCAGGTCAGCAGGCCGAGCGACAGCAGCCGCTGGACGGGCCGGTCCGGTGGGGTGCCCGGCGCGGCGTCGCGGGTACGGCCGATCGGCGAGCTGGTGGCCAGGGTTTCGAGCAGCCTGCGCTCGGCATCGGTCACGGTCGCCAGGCCCGCGATGACCTGCGCTGCGGACATCGGCTCCAGCGGCCGGTCGACCCGCCAGGTGACGGCGTCGTTCGCGGTCGCGACGACCCGCAGCACCTGCGTGCCCCAGACCAGTGCTCGGGCCCGCAGGGCCTTCAGTGCCCGGTCGATGGCCTTGACCGGCGCCCGTCCGGCGAGCGCCTCCGCGAGGACCTCGCGCCTGACCCCGACCTCCGCTCCGCGTTCGAGCGAGAGCACGCCGATCACGGTGAGTTCGAGGACGTTCAGGTCGTCGGCGACCCGAAGGACCGATGCGCGTTGTTCGGCGCGGGACGCCAGGACCGCCAGGTTCGCCGGTGGCGGCACAGCGAGATCCGGGCGCAGCCTGAGCAGTTCGGCCAGCTCCGCATCGGTCCTCGCGGTCAGCCAGGCGAGCAGGCTGTCGGGCACGGCGGTGCCGTGAGGTGATTCGGCGGCGGGGGCAGCACCTTCGGTATCGGTCATCAACTATCAGATTAGAGACCTGGGGTGTACCACGGCGCGAGCTCCTGCCAAAATGGGACCGTGGCTAACAATTCGAGCAAGCGATACGTAGATCCAGGCTGGCCGGCGCCGGAACTCCAGGATGGCGATCATGCCGTCACGGAGCTCTCGTCGAGCCGCTCCGGTGGGCTGTCCCCGTTCGGGGAGGACACCGAGTTCCCTCTCCCCGTCTCTGAACTGCCCTACACCCACCCGCACACGGTCATCAATCGCTGACCTCGGATACCGAACGCGAAAGGCCCCGCACCTCGTAGGTGCGGGGCCTTTCACGTGAAGGGGAGTCTCAGCGGGGCAGGAGACCCGAGTTCGCCTTCAGGAAGTCGATGACCTGCGGGTTCAGCTTGGCCTGCTCGTAGAGCGCCTGGATCTGCGGGTCGAGCGCGATGCCCTTGGCCTGGACCGCGTCGAGGGCGCTGTCGAGGCTGTCGAGCACGTCGGCCGTGCCGTCGGTGGTCGGGAGGCTGGTCACGGCGGGCAGCTCGGCCGCGGGGGCGACCTCGGCGGCGGGGGCGGAGCGCGGGGTCGAGCCGCTGGTCAGGCCGAGGCTCGAGGAGCAGGACGGCCAGGCGCCCCAACCCTGCGAGGCGAGGACCTTCTCGGCGACCACGATCTGCTGCTCACGGGTGGCCTGGTTGGCGGTCGCGGCGTACTGGCCACCACCGTGGGCGTTCCAGGTGCTGGGGGAGAACTGCAGTCCACCCTGGTAGCCGTTGCCGGTGTTGATGCCCCAGTTGCCGCCGGCTTCACACTGCGCGAGGCGGTCCCAGTCGGAATCGGGGGCTGCGTTGGCCGGGGCCGCGAAGGCCGCGCCGGCTGCGCCCAACACTGCGCCGGTCACGACGACCTTGGCTGCGTTGCGGCGGGTGTTCGTGGGCTTGCGATGGCGTCCAGTGCTCATGCGGGTTTTCCTCTCCTCACGCGCCTGCGAGGTCAGCTGTCGGGTTCGGGCTGAGAGGTCGCCCGGCCTCGCCGCTCCTGGATGGTGCGGGTCTGGCTTCACCCCAAGAGGAATTCGCTTGCGCGATTTCCTCGGTGTCCACCGGGGACGTGGGTCCCCCGTCCTCGTCCCTGGGTAACTCGTGGGAATCCGGTTCCGCGGGACGAGGTTTGGCGCGGCGGATCGGATCTGGCCGAACTTCTCCGGCCGCAGATGACCGTACGTGGCCGAGGCCGTGTAGTCATCTGTTACCTGAATTTCGATTCTTTCGGCGTTTCGCCCGAAAATTCGGCCGTATTCGCAGGTCAGATCGGGTCGACTTGGTCCGAGACCGTCCTGTTATGTTACCGTGATGTGAGGTAGATCACAGTTTCGATCGGTGCTGACCTCGGGGTCCGCGCGGCGCGGTCGCGGGCCCCTGCGCAGTGCGATCAGTGTGGCGACGGCGATGACGACGAACATCAGCGGGTACACCGCGGCGAAGAGCGGAGCCAGGGCATCGGAGGTGGGGATCATGAACAGGCCGATCGCCTGCACGCTGTCGGGGAACTCGTGGGTCCAGCAGAGCAGCGGCAGCGCGAGTGCCGCGGGAAGAAGCCAGGCGGTCGCGCGACCGGCGCCCAGTGCGCGGTGCATCGCCAGGACGAGTAGCGGTACGAACCACACCCAGTGGTGACCCCAGGAGAACGGCGAGACCGCCGCGGAGGTCAACCCGCACAGGGCGGTGGCCAGCAGCGCCTGTCCGCGCCTGTTGGCCAGCCAGGCGGCGCCGAGCCCGAGCGTGGTCAGTGCGGCCGCACAGAGCAGCCACAGCAGCAGCGGCGGGTCCGCGAGGTCCAGCCAGCGGGCCAGTACCCCGGCGGCGGACTGGTTGGCGGGCCACGCGGTCTCGCCGATTCGCGTCGAGTGCAGGATGACCGCGGTCCAGTACGACCACGAGTCCGAGAAGATCACCACGAACCCGACGACGACGGTCGCGAGGAAACCGGCGATCGCGGTCGCCGCCGCGCGCCATTGCCGGGTGACGAGCAGCTCGACGATGAACAGGCCGGGCGTCAGCTTGATCCCGGTCGCGATCCCGACGCCGATCCCGCGCAGCCTGCTGCCCTCGGGACGTCCGAGGTCCCAGATGATCAGCAGCATCAACAGCAGGTTGATCTGGCCCAGCCAGATCGTGGTGCGGACCGGCTCGAGCCAGGTGAAGATGACCGTCATCAGCCCGGTCGCAACGTACAGCCGCCGGTCCGTCCGGTACCCGAGCTGTCGCCAGCACAGCAGCACGACGGCGTAGAGGATCCCGAAGTTCGCGAGATATCCGAGGATGGTGGTTAGCTCCGCCGACACGGCGTTGAGCGGGGCGAACAGGACGGCCGAGAACGGTGGATAGGTGAACCACATGCCGCCGTGCAGTGCGTGGTCGTAGAGCCCGACGGACCGCAGCACGGTGGCGCCGCCGCTGCGGTAGACCAGTAGGTCGAGGCCGTTCTGGAACAGGCCCCACAGTGGGTATCCCATCGGCACCACCCGGTCGTGCGCCACGATCACGGCGAGGGCAAGGGCTCCGAGTGAGCCGAGGAACAGTGGGTGAGAGGGGAGTGCGCGCCCCGCGGCCGGGGTGGCGCGGGGCGGCGGCGTCATGCCGGGAAGCTCGTTGACGTCGTGGGCGTCGAGCCGACGTCCACGATCTCCTTGCCGAGCGGCATCAGCGAGATCGGGACCATCTTCAGGTTTGCGATGGCGAGCGGGATCCCGATGATCGTGATCGCCATCGCGATCGCGCTCACCACGTGGCCGATGGCCAGCCAGATGCCCGCCACGATCAGCCAGATCACGTTGCCGATCAGCGAGGCGATCCCCGACGTCGGGCGCTCGACGACCGTCTTGCCGAACGGCCACAGCGCGTAGACGCCGATCCGGAACGACGCGATCCCGAACGGGATGGTGATGATGAGGATGCAGCAGATGATGCCCGCGACGAAGTAACCCAGCGCGAGCCAGAGGCCACCGAAGACCAGCCAGATGATGTTGAGCAGGATTCTCATTGGTTTCCCTCTCTTCGGACGCGGCGGCCGGACCGCAGCGCGAAAACAATGCCGAGCAGGAACCCGATCGGGCAGGCGAGGGCGATCAGGTACAGCACCAGTCCCGGCTCGTGGCCGGTCGCAGCCACCACGAAGATCGCGACGATGGCGAGTACGCCGACAAAGAAGAACAGGAGCGCGGCACGGAAGAGGCCGTTGCCGCGGGGAGAGGATTGGCTGACCACCTTCCAACCGTATCCCCCGCAAACCCCGGTGCTCGGGAGGGGCACGCGGGGGTAGACTTCGGTCCATCGCGTCCCGCAAACGGTGGGGCGCGTTCATTTATGTAGATGAGCAGGTGAACGCAGTGCCTACCGGCAAGGTCAAGTGGTACGACGTTGAAAAGGGCTTCGGCTTCCTCTCCCAGGAAGAAGGGGAGGACGTCTACGTCCGTTCGTCTGCGCTGCCCGACGGTGTCGAGGGGCTGAAGGCGGGCCAGCGCGTCGAGTTCGGGATGGCCGCGGGACGGCGTGGTCCGCAGGCGTTGAGCCTCAAGGTGCTCGATCCGGCGCCGTCGATCCGGCAGAGCGGCGGTGCCCGCAAGGACGACGCGGCGCGCAAGCACACCCCCGACGAGTTGCACGGCATGGTCGAGGACATGATCACCCTGCTCGAGGCCAAGGTGCAGCCCGATCTGCGGAAGGGCAAGTACCCGGACCGCAAGACCGCGCAGCGCATCTCCGAGGTCGTGCGCGCCGTCGCCCGCGAGCTCGACAGCTAGCCGCACCCGAAACCAACGCCGAGGGGCACCGTCACGCGACGGTGCCCCTCGGCGTCGGTGTACCCGATCAGGCGGTCTTGATGGCCCACGTGGCGTGCACCAACGGCAGGCCCTGCTCGTTGACCACGGCCGACGGCTGCTGGATCTCGATGCCGTTGAGCTGCATGCCCTCCGGGGTCTCGACGGTGATCGCGAGGGACTCGCCCGGCGAGTGGTACCGCTCGTCGACGCCCACCCTGCCGTCGTCGAGCTGGTAGACCATCACCACGCGCCACAGCCCGTCGGAGATGTCGCCGGGGAGGGAGATCTGCAGGGGCTTGCCGCGGGGGACCTGGAGCTCGGCGACGGGGTTCTCCACGCAATCCTCCAGATAGAGGTTGCAGTACTGGGTCGGCTCCACCACGAGGGACTTGCCGCCCGCGAACGCGGTGACCGTCGGCGGCTCCTCGTCGGCACCCCGCACAAGCGCGGTGATGACGGCCGCGAACCCGGCGAGCGCGATCAGCAGCCCCAGGGCCCCTATGAGGACGATCTTCTTTGTCTTGGTCACGACGTTCGGTTCCCTGCGTTCGCGGAGATCGGTCGGGTGATCTCCTGGTTGGCCACATTCGGGCGTTTGCCACCGAGGCCGGGGAGCAGCGTAGAACCCCGGTAGGTGAGGAAGGTCTGGGCCAGGCCGAGCACGAGCAGCACCGACACCACGGAGAATCCGATCCAGTACTCGGTGGGCAGCAGCACGCCGAGCGCCCCACCGATGACCCAGCTCAGCTGTAGCACCGTCTCCGAGCGCCCGAAGCCGGACGCGATGGACTCCTCGGGCAGGTCGTGTTGCAGCGAGGCGTCCAGCGACACCTTGGCCAGCGCGCTCGCCCCCGACGCGACCAGGGTGGCGAGCGCCGCGGTGAGCAGGCTGTCGGTGAGGGCGGCGATGATCGCGATCGCGGTGACGGCGGCCGTGCAGCGCAGCACGATCACCGACGGTCTGCCGAGCTTGAGCCGCGCGCCGGTGGCGTTGCCCGCGAAGTTGCCGATCGCGGCCGCGGCGCCGACCAGCGCCAGCATGGCCGCCTGCGCCATCGGCTCGTGCTCGGTGCGGGACTTCGCGACGAACGCGATGTAGAGCGTGAGGAACCCGGTCAGCACCCGGATCGTGCTGTTACCCCAGAGACCCGTGATGACCGCGCGACCCAGCGGCTGGCGCCGCTTGCTCGCCTTCACCGCCTCGCCAGCGTCCTTGCCGATCGGCTCGGTGCGCGCGTCGTCGCCGTGATAGGTCAGGGTGGCGGGCACCTCGCCCTCCGTGACCTCCACCCACGCCGGGATCCGCATGCTCAGATACGCGCCGAGTGCGGCGACCGCGGCGGCGAACCACAACGGTCCAGAGGACGACCTGACGATGAGCGCGAGCGCGCCTGCCACCGCCCCCGCGCCGATGGTGCCGCCGATGAGGCCGAAGACCGTCAATCGGGAGTTCACCCGGACCAGGTCTATCTCCGGCGGCAGCACGCGTGGGGTGACGGCGCTCTTGAGCACCGAGAAGGATTTGCTCAGCACCATCATCGCGAGCGCGGCCGGATACAGGCCCCAGCTGTCGAAGTTGAAGACCAGCACCACCGCCAGCACGGTGCGCAGCGCGAATGAGGACGCCAGGGCGAGCCGGCGTCCGTGCTGCAGCCGGTCGAGCATCGGGCCGATCAGCGGTGCGATGACCGCGAACGGGGCGATGGTGATCAACAGGTACAGCGCGACCTTGGTCTTGTCCTCGCCGGTGGCGGCCGAGAAGAACAGTGTGTTCGCCAGCGCGACCGCGATGGCGGCGTCGGTGGCGAAGTTCGCCATCACCGCGTAGGTCAGCGCGGTCAGTCCCGACTTCTCCGCGCCGTCGGCCTTGGCCGCCCGGTGAAAGGTGGCGATGCCCCGGTTCGTCAGTTCGCGGCTGCGCATCGCAGCCACCCGGGTGACGGTGAGCTTGCGGGGGATCGGTGGCGGCTTCGGCGAGGAGCTCTGCCGGGATTCGCCCGAGGAACTCGGCCGGGTGTCACCCACGGGATGCAGCGGAGGCAGCGGCGCGCGGCGGGCCGAGGGACGGCGCGTCGGCGGATAGTTCTCGAATCCCGGATGGCCCCGGCCCGGTCCGAGGTCGTCGGATGCCCGACTCCCGTCGGGATCGTTGGGCACGCGTGGTCCGGTCACGGGTCAATTCTGTCCTAGATGGGCGACAAAGGACCACACGCCTCGCCCGTCGCGGGTGTCAGGGGACGAAGCGGACCTCGAACAGGCGCGGGTAGTACTTGCCCGTGATCAGGAATCGGTCGGTGCCCGGCACTTCCGCGATCCCGTTGAGCACGTCCACCGAGCGGCTCTCCTCGTCCGTGAGCAGGCCCGACGCGTCGATCACCGCGGTGATCCGGCCGGAGTCCGGGTCGATCCGGACGATCTGCTGGGTCTGCCACACGTTCGCGTAAACCGCTGTGTCCCCGACGCATTCGAGCTCGTTCAGCTGACCCTGTGGTTGCCCGTCGAGAGTGACCGCCACGGTGCCGCGCGGCTCGAAGGTGACCGGGTCGCGGAAGGTGAGGGTGTCCGAGCCGTCGCTCATCACGAGGCGGTCCGACTGCGCGCACAGGCCCCAGCCCTCGCCCTCGTACCTCGTGCGGGAGCGCTCGGCGAGGGTGTCGCGATCGCGCGCGATCGCCACGCCGTCACGCCAGGTGATCTGCCAGACGGTGTCGCCGACGACGGTGATGCCCTCGCCGAACATCTGCTCGGGCACCGGCACCCGGAGGCGCTCAACACCGGTCTCCAGCGAGCCGGCCCGCAGATCCGACCGCCCGGACAGGCCGGTGCCCTCGAGCAGTTCTCCGTCGGAGACCTCGAGGCCCTGGGTGAAGGCCCCCCTGTCGTGCGGCCGTTCGTTCACGACCTCGACGCGAAGTCGCTCGACGCGGTCCGGGTCCGGTTCCGTGCCGGAATTCGTGGCTGCGTTCGCACAGCCGGTGAGCATCAAGGCGGCCACAGCGGCCGCGATCTGGGGTAGCCGTCGCCCGGTCATCGGACCAGCATTGCAGCCCGTTGCGCCGATGATTTGCTGCGATACGGCAAAATGGGGGTGTGAGTGCCCAATCTGCCCCCGAGCTTGCCCCCGTGCGCCCCGTCCTCGCCGATGCCGTGGACCTGGCCCGTCAGGCGTTGATCGACCTCGGCGAGGGGGAAGTCGGTGCACACCTGGGCGTCACCTCCGAGGGCGAGTGCGCCGCCACCCATCGGTTCGCCGCGCAGCTGCCGGGTTACCGCGGCTGGCAGTGGGCGGTGGTTCTCGCGGCCGACCCGGAGTCCGACCACGCGACCGTCAGTGAGCTGGCCCTGCTGCCGGGTCCGGATGCGTTGACGGCGCCCGACTGGCTTCCGTGGGATGAGCGGATCCGCCCCGGCGACCTCTCGCCTGGCGACCTGCTGGCCCCGCTGCCGAGCGACCCGCGGCTGGTGCCCGGCTACGTGGCGACCGGCGACCCCGCGGTCGACGAGGTGGCGCTCGAGGTCGGGCTGGGCCGCAAGCAGGTCATGAGCCTCGAGGGCCGGCTGGACGCCGCGGAGCGTTGGCGCGAAGGTGACTACGGTCCCGACTCCGAGATGGCGAAGGCCGCGCCGTCCACCTGCGAGCTGTGCGGGTTCTACCTGCCGCTGTCCGGTTCGCTGAAGGTGGCGTTCGGGGTGTGTGGCAACGAGATGGCCGCCGACGGTCACGTCGTGTACGCCGAGTACGGCTGCGGCGCCCACTCGGACACGACGTTGCCCACCGGCGCGGGCAGCCCGCAGTTCGACGCCTACGACGACGGTGCGGTGGAAGTGGTCGCATTGCCGGAACCGAAGGCGGAAGCTCCGGCAGCCGAGGCGCCCGCGGACGAGACACCCGCGGACGAGACACCCACGGATGAGGCGCAGGCAGTCGAGGCGCCCGCGGACGAGGCATCGACCTCCGACGCCGCCGGGGAACCGGCATCGACGGACTGACGGTCGCCGACCCCTTCGGCGCAGACGCGCTGAGGGAATCGACGCTGCTCGCGTGGCGTTCTTCGCCGACCAGGCTCCGCGAGGACGCCGCAACCGAGGCCGACCTCGCGGCCGCGGGATACCGCGACCGATTGCTGACGGAGCTGGCCCAGAACGCAGCGGACGCCGCCGCGAGGGCCGGGGTGCCCGGGTCGATGCGGATCACGTTGGACGGCACCCGACTCCACGTCGCGAACACCGGCGCCCCCCTCGATCAGGCCGGGGTGCAGGCCCTGTCCGCGCTGCGCGTCTCGGGTAAGGACACAGACGGCGGGCCGGTGGTCGGCAGGTTCGGGGTCGGGTTCACCGCCGTGCTGTCGGTGAGCGACGAGGTCGAGGTGCGGTCCAGGACCGGCTCGATTGCGTTCTCCGCCGAGCGGACCCGCGACGAGCTCCGCGCCGCCGGGTTGGACGAACCCGAGCGGGGTGCGCCCGTGCTGCGGTTGGTGTGGCCCACCGGCGCGGCGCCCGCAGCTGGTTTCGACTCGGAGGTGGTGCTGGCGCTGCGACCGAGCGTGGACGGGGGCGAGCTGCTGCGGCAGCTGGCCGACGACGCGCCCGACCTGCTGCTGGAGCTGCCCGCGCTGGCATCGATCGAGCTCGCCGACAAGACCTTCACCCGACTCGAGCGGCCGGTCGCCGATGGGCTGACCGAGCTCCGCGTAGAGGTCGCCCAGCAGGATCCATTGCTCCCGTCGCCCGGCGAGCGCACCTGGTGGCAGTACTCGACGGGGCCGTCCGCTCGCTGGGCGGTGCCGGTCAGCGACGGACGGGTCCGTCCGGTTTCCGCCGATGTGCTGCGCGCGCCGACCCGGTCGGACGAGGAGCTGTCGCTGCCCGCGATCCTGATCGCCGACGCGGCGCTGCAGCCCGACCGCAGGCGGCTGATGCCAGGGGCCGCCCTCGAGCATCTGGCCGACGGATACGCCGATTTCGTTGCGGCGCTCCCAGAGTCGCAGCGACTGCGACTGGTGCCGCTGCCCGGGTTCGCGCGCGGTGAGGTGGATGCGGTGCTGCGCGAGGCGGTACTGCGGGAGCTGGCGGGCAACGCGTGGCTGCCGGGCGCCGATGGGCGTGTCCTGGTTCCGGGATCCGCCGTGGTGCTGCCGGGGCTGACGGCGGAGCTCGCCGACCTGCTGCTGGACGTGATCCCCGGGCTGCTCGGTCCCGGACTGTCCACCGAGCGCGAGGCCCAGGCGCTGTCCGCGGTCGGGGCGCACCGCATCGGGCTGGCGCACCTGACCGAGCTGCTCGCCGGGATCCATCGCGAACCGGGTTGGTGGGGAAGGCTCTACGCGGCGTTGGAGCCACTGGTCGTGGATTCGGTCGCCGCGGAAGAGCTGGCCGCCATCCCGGTGCCGCTGACGGACGGGCGCACGGTGACGGGCCCGCGGACCGTCGTGCTCGGCCACGACCTCGGGGCGCTCGGGCACGGCGTCGATGCGCACGGGGTCCATTGGATCCGGCTGGTGCATCCCGATGCCGCCCACCGGCTGCTCGGCAGGCTCGGCGCGGGCAGTGCGTCCGCGCTCGATGTCCTCGCCGACCCCGCGCTGCGGTCGGCGATCGAGGACATCGATCTCGACGATCTCACCGCCGCAAGCGAACTCGCCGATCCGGTGCTGTCGTTGTCCGCGGTCGCCGCCGCGGCGGGCGACCTGCCCGGCTGGCTCGGCCAACTGCCACTGCCGGATGTGGACGGAACGCTGCGCGCCGCGGACGAGTTGCTGCTGCCGGGCGCGCCGCTCGCCCGCGTGCTCGCGGCGGACTCGCCGTTCGGGACCGTGTCACCCGAGTTGGTCGAGCGATTCGGCGAGGCAGCGCTGCGCGGCGTCGGGGTCGGCTGGGGATTCACCGTGCTCCGCGCGGACCTGCCGACCGGACCCGAGCAGGACCTCGACGACGAGGACGCCTGGTGGTCGACGCTCGAGGAGGATCCGGAGGTGCTGCTCGCCGTCCGTGATCTCGATCTGGTGGACTCCGGCGCCTGGCCGGAGGCGCTCGGTCTGCTGGCAGGGGAGCCCGCGACCGCGGCGCTGCTCTCGGACCGGACCGGGTACACGGCCTGGTGGTTGCGCAGGCACGCGCGCCTGGGCGGGGTCCAGCTCGGGGCGATGCGCCTGCCCGACGACCACACCTTCGAGGGTCTGCTCGACGTGTTCGAGCACCCGGACGCTGCGGCGTTGTCGGGGGTCGTGGCCGCCGACCGGGTCGACGGTGTCGAGATGGCGGAACTGCTGCTGGACCGGCTCGCCGACCGCGACCGGGACCCGGGCCCCGCCGTGGTGGCGCGTGCGCACCGGCTGCTGGCGGAGGCGACCGCGTCGGGGATCCTCGATCTCGACGAGCTCTCGCCGCCCGCGGCGGTCCGGACGCTGTCCGGGCAGCTGGCCGACCCGGCGGAGGCCGTCGTGCTCGACCGACCCTGGCTGGCGGCGGCAGTGCCGCCGGAGCTCCTTGTGGTCGGTGACCTGCCGAGCGCTGCCGGGCTGGCCGAGCTGCTCGACCTGCCGCCCGCCTCCGAGGCGATCCGCGGCGAGGTGCTCGGTGCCGGACGCCGCGTCAGCGCCTGGGACCGCGAGCCCGCCGCGGTGCTCGCCCACATCGCGCTCGGACTACCGCTGCCCGAGGGCACCCTGGTGGTGCACGACCGCCTGACCGTTCGGCTCAGCGGTGCGGTGCGGCGCGACGTCGAACTGCCGTGGTGGGTGGACGAGGACGGGCGCACGCACTGTACGGAGCGCGGGTTGTTGGCCGGAGCGGAGCCTGCGGAGCGACCGTGTCCCGGAGCGGAGCCTGCGGAGCGACCGTATCCCGGAGCGGAGCCTGCGGAGCGACATGCAGATTGACCAGTCCGTTCTCGATTCCGTGCTGGAGATCCGCACCCCCTGGCTCACCGACGTCGTCACGGTGATCACGAATCTCGGTGGCACGGTGGCCTCGTGGGTGATCACGTCGGTGCTCGTGCTCGCGCTGCTGGCGCGGCGGCATCGGGCGGAGGCGCTGCTGGTCGGCGGCGCGATGTTCACCGGCCAGCTGGTGATGTCCCTGCTCAAGCTCGCGTTCGGCCGGGAACGGCCGCCGGAGCCGGAACGGTTGGTGGTCGAGGTGACTCATTCGTTCCCGTCCGGGCACGCGATGATGTCGTCGATCCTGGTGTGCGTCGTGGCGGCGGTGATCGTGCGGCTCGCTGGGCCGCGCTGGCGTACCCCCGTGGTGTTCGCGGGGCTGGCCCTGTGGACGTTGGCGATCGGGCTCTCCCGCGTGTACCTCGGTGCGCATTGGCTCACCGACGTGATCGCGGGCTGGCTCTTCGGCGCCGCCTGGGCGGGTCTGTGGATCTGGGCGATTGTTAAATCTTCGAGAAACCCTCCCACTGGAGCGCCGTCTTCCCTAAGGTGACCGCTTTGGACGATCGTCCAACTTTGCGGTCACGAGAAGAGGTCACACCATGGCGGCAGCAGCCACCCCTGGCGTTCCCGACCAGCCCACGCGTCGGATACACCTCAACCGTGCGGCGCTCGCCGCGATCGTGATCGCCCCGCTGGCGCTCATCGGTTTCTACATGTGGGCGTTGTGGAACCCCGGTGACACCCTGGACCGGCTGCCCGTCGCGATCGTCAACAACGACGCGGGCGCGGACATGGACGGCACCCGACTCGAGGCAGGCAAGGACGTGGCCGCCTCGCTGATCGAGAGCGGCGACGTCGCCTGGCAGGAGGTGGACCTGGAGCAGGCCACCGCGGGCGTCGAGGACGGGGAGTACTACTTCTCGCTGGTGATTCCGCAGGACTTCAGTGCCGACATCGCCAGTGCCGGATCGGACAAGCCGCAGAAGGCGCGGCTCGAGGTCGTCTACAACGACCACAACAGCCTGGTGGCGACGCCGGTCGGCGAGGGCCTGATGGCGCAGGTGCGGTCCGCGGTCTCCGAGTCGATCGGTGAGCAGTCGGTGGACCAGGTGCTCGTCGGGCTCGGCGACGTCGGCAAGGGGCTCGAGGAGGCCGCGTCCGGCGCTCGCCAGCTCTCGGCCGGTACGGGGGAGGCGCTGTCCGGCACCACCCAGCTGGCCGACGGCAGCGTCGAGCTCTCCGCGGGCCTGAGCGAGGCGCATGCGGGCAGCGGGGAACTCGCCTCGGGCGCCTCGGAGCTCGCCGCGGGCAGCGATGAGGCCGCGGCGGGCGCGGCCGAACTGAAGAACGGCCTCGGGCAGCTGGTCACGGGCACCGACGAGCTGGGCGCGGGCGCCAAGCAGATCAGCGAGGTGATCGACACGGTGGTCGGTCCGCTCGTCGACACGATGGTCGCCGCCGGCCTCCCGACGGGGAACGAGGACGTGGCGGGTCAGCTCAAGCAGCTGCAAGAGGGCGCACGGGAGCTCGCCTTCCAGCTCTCGAACCCGGCGGCCGAGTACCGGGGCGGCCTTCAGTCCGCTGCCACGGGCGCGGGCGAACTGTCGGGCGGACTGGGCCAACTGGCCGACGGTGCGCACCAGCTCTCCGCGGGCGCGGGCGAGCTGAACTCCGGACTGGGCCAGCTCGACGCGGGCGGCGTGCAGTTGCGGGACGGCCTCGGTGAGCTCAAGGTTGGCGTCGGGCAGCTCGATGACGGAAGCACCGAGCTCGCCAAGGGTCTCGCCGACGGCGCGGCGCAGGTGCCGGCGTTCACGCCGGACGAGCGCAAGGCCACGGCCGCGATGCTCGCGTCACCGGTGAGCCTGAGCCCGCAGAACATCAACGTGGCGGCCGGTTTCGGTCCCGGTGCCGTGCCTGTGGTGATGTCCGTTGCGCTGTTCCTGCTCGGGATCCTCATCTGGTTCGTGATCAGGCCGACCAGGCGCGAGGGGCTCCGGCGCTACCGGGTGCCCGCCGCGGTCATGGCAGGCGGCGCCGTGCTGGCCTCGATCGCTGCGATCACGCTGACGGGCGCGGAGCCGCCGAGCGTGGTGATGATGGTCGCGGTGATGCTGCTGATCGGCGCGGCCGCCCTCGCGCTCGCCCGGATGTTCACCGTCGTCTTCGGCGCCGTCAACGGCACCTTCATCGCCCTTGGTCTGCTGATGGTCCAGCTGTTCTCGTTCGGCGGCGTGTTCCCGATCGAGCAGATGCCACAGCCGTTCCGATGGCTGCAGGCGCTGATGCCGCTCACCTACGCGAGGAACGCCCTCCGGATGACGCTGAGCGGCTACTACGGTCCGAGGTTCTGGTTCGCGGTCCTGGTCCTGCTGGCGCTGGTGGCCGCCGCCGTGGCGGTGACGCTCTGGTGGCGCAGGCGGACGGAGGATCCCGTCGCGGGTGAGGAGTATCACGACGAGTACGTCGAACTGGAGGAGTTCGAGGCCGGGGACGACCCGACGATGGAGCCGAGCCGGGTCTAGGCCCGGTCAGCTCAGGCCGCGCTGCGCGCCCTTGCTGCCGCGGCGCGCGGCGGCCCGCTGCACGAGGAACAGGGTGAATCCGAGTGCGCCGACGGCCAATCCGGCCAGGCAGATCGGCAGCGCCGCGTGCCAGCGCTCACCCGAGGCGAGCACCACCACGGTGGTGACCAGCCAGGCGAGGGTGCCGATCGTCACCACCGGACGCGGATCGGTGAGCCTGCGAGGGATCAACGGGTCATCGCGGGTCTCGGTCACATAATTAAGCTACCCGTTCCCCTTTGCCCTAACCTCCCAGGTGCGACGCGCACCTTCGGCGATTGGGACATTGGACGCTATGGCTGGAACCTCGAGGCTCCTGGACAACTACTTCAAGATCACGGAACGTGGTTCCACGGTCAGCAACGAGGTCCGCGGCGGCCTGGTGACCTTCGTGGCGATGGCGTACATCGTCGTGCTCAACCCCCTGATCCTCGGCAGCTTCTCGCCTGACGACGCGGCCGCGAAGACGGACGTGCTCGGCAACATCCTTCCTGTCACCCAGGTGGCGGCGGTGACGGCGCTCGTCGCCGGTGTCATGAGCATTGCGTTCGGCATCATCGCGAACTACCCGTTCGGCATCGCCGCGGGCCTCGGCATCAACGCGCTGCTCGCGGTGACGATCGCGCCGCAGGTCACCTGGCCGGAGGCGATGGGCCTGGTGGTGATCGACGGCATCATCATCGTGGTGCTCGCCATCTCGGGCTTCCGGACCGCGGTGTTCAACGCGGTCCCCGACGCGCTCAAGTCGGCCATCGTCGCGGGCATCGGCATGTTCATCGCGTTCATCGGATTCGTCGACGCCGGCTTCGTCCGGCGCATCCCGGATGTCGCGGGCACCAGCGTTCCTGTCGGATTGGGAATCAGCGGCTCCATCTCCACCTGGCCGACGGTGATCTTCGTCTTCGGCGTGCTGCTGATGGGAATCCTGGTGGCGCGCAAGGTCCGCGGTGGCCTGCTCATCGGCATCGTGGTGACGACGGTGCTGGCCGCGATCATCGAGGCGATCTGGCAGGTCGGCCCCTCGAAGGGGGTGAACCCGAGCGGCTGGAACCTCAGTGTCCCGACGATGCCGGACGTGCTCGCACAGATGCCCGATCTGAGCCTGGTCGGCGACGTGAACCTGTTCGGGGCGTTCACCCGGATCGGTGTGCTGGCCGCCAGCCTGCTGGTCTTCACCCTGGTGCTCGCCAACTTCTTCGACGCGATGGGCACCATGACCGGGCTCGGCAAGGAGGCCGGACTCACCGACGAGCACGGCAACCTGCCGGGGATCGGGAAGGCCTTCGTCGTGGAGGGTGCGGGCGCGATCGTCGGCGGCGGCGCGTCCGCCTCCTCGAACACGGTGTTCGTCGAGTCCGCCTCGGGCATCGCCGAGGGCGCCCGCACCGGGCTGGCGAACGTGGTCACCGGACTGCTGTTCCTCGCCGCGATGTTCCTGACCCCGCTGTACTCCGTGGTGCCGATCGAGGCCGCGGCGCCCGCCCTCGTGATCGTCGGTGCGCTGATGATCGGCCAGGTCCGCGACATCGATTTCACCAAGTTCGACATCGCGCTGCCCGCGTTCCTGACCATCGTCGTGATGCCCTTCACCTACTCGATCGCGAACGGCATCGGCGTCGGCTTCATCGCGTGGGTCGTGATCGGTGCGTTCAGCGGCAAGATCAAGCAGATCCACCCGCTGTTGTGGGTGGTCGCGGGCCTGTTCGTGGCCTATTTCGCGGTCGGGCCGATCACGGATGCGATTACCTGAACCGCTTGTCAGGTAGTGCCGTATCCTCCGGAGGGTGACATTGGATACTCGCACTCTGGCCAGTGATCTCTCGTTGGCCGTCGTGCGTCTGACGCGGCATCTCCGCGGGCGGCGCACCGACTCTCAGGTGTCGTTGACGCAGCTGTCCGCGCTCGCCAGCCTCTCCGCGGACGGGCCGCTGACGCCGGGTGCACTGGCGGCCAAGGAACGGGTGCAGCCGCCGTCGATGACCCGGGTCATCGCCTCGCTCGCGGACCTGGGCCTCGTCGTGCGGACACCGCACCCCACCGACGGCCGTCAGATCATCGTGTCCCTCTCGGACTCCGGTCAGGCCCTGGTGACAGACGAGACCAGCGCCAGGGAGAAGTGGATGAACGATCGTCTGGCGGCGCTCGACGACTCGCAGATCGCCGTGCTCCGCGAGTCCGTCGAGATCATCAGTTCGATGGTCAGCGACTCGGAGTAGGGCCTTCTGTCGCTCCGCAGGCTCCGCTCCCGCCCTGTTTGGTCGCTCCGCAGGCTCCGCTCCCGCGTCGGCCTAGAAGTGCCAGCCGGCGAACGGTTCCCGGTCGGCGCGGAAGGCCAGGTCCAGCAGGTCCAGGACCGCCTCGTCGCGCGTCCACAGCCGCCCGGCCCGAGCGAACGAGCGCGCCCGGTGGCCGCCGAGATACAGGCTGCCCAGTACGTCGAGATCGAGACGGGCCTGCGGGGGAGCATCGGTTCGGGTGACCGTGGCCCGGCCGTCCACCACGCGCAGTGAGAAGTTGCCGCCCGCGTCGAGGAACGGGTCGTGAACCTCGAGAACCACGTCCAGGTCGACGGTGAAGGTGCGCGCGGTGAGCGCGGCGGGCACGTCCATGATGCGCACCCAGACGGCGTCGTCCCGCGAGGTCACCCGCGGCAGCCGGGCATCGGTCAGCAGCCACGGCAGCGGGTCGTCCGCGGCCTGATCGACGCGGATCTCGCTCATCAGGTCCATGCCCGCGAGCACCCGCCACAACGCCGCATACGACTCGTCGGTCGCGGCGACGAGGTCATCGACCACCGCGACCATCCCGTCGGGGGTGTGCTTGCGACGATAGGTCGCGTAGCCGTCGGCGTGCACAAGATAGAACAGGGCGGAGGCGTCGTCGCGGCGGTGCTCGAGATCCGCGAACATCCGGTCCCAGTACACCTTCGGCCGAGCCAGGGCCCCTGGAGTGCGCGCCTGCCAGCGGTCGTAGATCGCAGGCAGTGCCGCGCGGGCGTCGGCGGGTGGCACCAGGGCCACCCCGCCCGGATCCGCTGCGGTGTCACGGATCCGGGCCGAACGCCGGTCGACGGACACCGAGAGCTCGCTGGTCGCCGGACCGTAGCCGAAGCGGCCGTAGATGGTGGCCTCGGTGGCGGTGAGGATCGACAACGGTGCCTCCGCCGCGACGAATCGCCGGTGCTGTTCGGTGAACAGCGCGCGCAGGATGCCGCGCCTGCGGTGGGTCGGCGCGACCGAGACCCAGGAAACCCCCGGCAGATCCAGTTGGGTTCCGCCGGGGACGGTGATCCGCATCGCGAAGTGCATCACCACCGCGACGGGCCGGTCGTCGTCTGTGGCCAGGATGACGTCCTCGGTCCTGGCGAACCGCCGGGTGAAGGCCATGTCCTCGTCGGTGGGGTGGAAACCGAACGCGTGTGCATCGAGCAGCGCGACCGCGTCCCAGTCCGTCTCCGTTGCCGTTCTGATCGCGATCGTAGAGTCGGTCATCCTTCGAGGGTGGCACAGATTTGTGGGTGGCACCGTTGTGTACGGCAGGATGGCTGTGTGGTTCACGTAATCGATATCGACGATCCGACCGACACCCGCCTGGACGACTTTCGCGACCTGAACTCGTCGGATCGGCGCCCGGATCTGCCGGAGGGCAAGGGCCTGGTGATCGCCGAGGGCGTGCTGGTGGCGCAGCGGTTGCTCGCCTCCCGGTTCGAGCCGATCAGCCTGCTGGGTGTGGATCGGCGGCTGAGCGAGCTGGCCGACGATCTCGAGGGCGTCGACGTGCCGTTCTACCGGACCTCGGCCGATGTGATGGCCGAGGTGGTCGGGTTCCATCTCAATCGTGGCGTGCTGGCCGCCGCGCACCGCCCACCCCCGCTGGAGCTGGAGGAGGTGCTGCGCGGCGCGCGTACCGTCGCGGTGCTCGAGGGCGTCAACGACCACGAGAACATCGGCTCGATGTTCCGCAACGCCGCGGGCCTCGGCGTGGACGCCGTCCTCTTCGGAGGCAGCACCGCGGACCCGCTCTACCGGCGGGCCGTGCGCGTGTCGATGGGGCACGTGTTGCGGGTGCCGTTCGCGCGGGTGCCGGAGTGGCCGCGCGGGTTGCATGTACTCAGGGACAACGGATTCCAGCTCATTTCCCTGACCCCGAATCCGTCTGCGGTGACGCTGGCCGAGGCGATGACGGGGGACAAGGTGGCGCTGCTGCTCGGGGCCGAGGGACCGGGACTGTCGGAGTACGCGATGCGCAACACCGATGTGCGCGCGCGGATCCCGATGGCGCCGGGAACCGACTCCCTGAACGTGGCGACCGCGGCCGCGATGGCGTTCTACGAACGGGTCAGGACGGCCGGATGAGTGGTCCGGTCGGCGCCCGCACACCGTGGGCCACCGGCCTTCTGGTGTCGGGTTTCGCGGCCGTGCTCACCGGCGTCGGGGTGGTCGCTTGCGGGGCGGCGATGGCGGCGGTGCACCCGCTGCTGGCACTGGTGGTCAACGTGCTGGTCGCGGTCGGTGTGGCGCCGACGCTGTGGCAGTGGCGGACGGTGCCGGTGTGGCGCTGGGCGGTGCTCGGGGCCGTGGTGGGTGTCCTCGCCGGGTGGATCGCGTTGCTGGCCGGGGCCGGCTGACCTCGGGTCAGTCGAAGCCGAACCCGAACCACTGGCGGAACCCGCGGAAGAATCCGACCCGGGGCGCAGGGTCGGGCTTCGTGGAGAGGGCGGCGGGTGGTGCCTCACCCTCTTTGTGGATCGCGAATCCGCAGACGCCGACGGTGGCGGGATCGATCTCGCCGTCGCGGACCGGCCCGGTGTAGCGGAACCCGAGCCACTCGGCGTTGGCCGCCTCGGCGAACTCGCCCGGATGGAATGGCAGCGACTGTGGGTCGGGCAGCACGTCAGCCGGGTAGGCCATGGGATGTTCCCCGGCCCAGAACCCTCGCTCCCACACCAGCGGCAGCCCGAAGTCCTCGTAGATGTGCACCGGAGTCGCGCTGAACGAGCGGCGCAGCGCCCCGCGTTCCCAGTACGCGAAAGATGCCCACGCGGTGTCCGGTTCGGTACACATCAGATAGGTACGCTCGGAAGCCAGTGGGCGCGTCCATGTTTCATCGAGTTTCGACGGCTCGTGCATCGTGAGGTTCGCCCCGCACACGACGGTGAGTCCGGGATAGCTGCCGACGTAGACCACGCCGGGTGGCACCCCGGCCGAGGTGGCGAGGGGGCCGGGTTCGAGTGGCGTGACGATCATTTCGGGATAGAGCTTGCCGACCAGTGCGTGTGCCGCCTCGGCGTCGGGTTCGGGGTGATCGCGGAGGACGGCCATGGGATCGGGGGCGTCGACGTACCAGATAGTTGATGCTTTGGCCCCCACAGCCCGCACCTCCCTTTCGTCGCTTACCTGAAAGGGTACGACCTGGGTGCGGTTTCGTGTGGGAACGAAACCCCCACCCGTTGCGCGGCATACGCGTCCACGTACTCCTGGTCGGAGTTGGCGAGCAGGGTCCGCATCAGTTCGTCGGTCGCCTCGCGCACCGTCCGTTCGCTCGGGACGGTCGTGCGATGGTGCGCCAGATCCAGTGGCGCGCACACGGTGATGTGGACCTTGCCGAACCGCCAGATGCGGGAACCGATCGGATTGACCGCGGGCGTGCCACGCATCACGACCGGCACGACAGGGGCGCCGGTGGGTAGTGCGACCCGCATGACGCCCGTCTTGCCGCGGTGCAACCGCCCGTCGGGTGAACGGCTGCCCTCTGGGTAGATGCCCCAGACGCCGCCCGCCTCGAGGATCCCGGTCGCCGTCGCCAGTGCGCCGCGAGCGGCGCCCGCGCCGCTGCGGTCGATGGGGACCTGGCCGGTGCAGGAGAAGAACCAGCGCGTGAGCCTGCCCTTGAGCCCGGTGCCGGTGAAGTACTCGCTCTTCGCCACGAAGGTGATGCGCCGTCGCACCATGAGGACCAGGAAGAACGAGTCGGCGACCGTCAGGTGGTTGCTGGCAAGGACCACCGGCCCGGTCGGCGGAATGTGCTCGGCGCCCTCGATCGTCGGTCTGCCGAACAGGCGCAAGACGGGTCCGATCAGGACGTACTTGAACAGCCAGTACCACACAGTTGGCGCTCCCGAGGTGATCGATCGACGGTCGTAGACAGTGTCTACGCGTAGGTCGCCGATTCTGCCATCGAGTGTTAGACAATGTCTACGTGGACGACGAACCGCTACGGGACAAGCTGGTCAGGTGTGGTGTCGAGCTGCTCGAGCGGGAGGGCATCGCGGGGGTGAGCCTGCGCGCGATCACCAGGGCGGCTGAGGTGTCGCACGGCGCCCCGCGCCGGTACTTCCCGACGCACAAGGCGCTGCTCGCGGCGATCGCGGCCGAGGGGTTGGGCGACCTCGCGGCCGCTGTCCGGTCCACCCTGGACGACGGCAACCTGCCTGCCAGGGACCGGCTCGTCGCGCTCGGTTGGGCCTACGTGCACTTCGCCGATCGTCGGCGGGCGATGTTCGAGCTGATGTTCCGCCACGACCTGCTCGAGGGTTCGGGGGCGGAACTTCGGCGCACGAGTCTGCCGTTGTTCGCGTCGCTCGTCGCGCTGGTGGAGGAGGCGACCGCGGGTAGCGCGGATGCGCGGGAGCGGGCGCTCGGGATCTGGACGGGTCTGCACGGGATGGCCGTGCTGGCGGCCGACCGGGCCCTGCAGGTCATCGGGGACCCGCAGGGCGCGGCCGCCCTCGTCGGTCGGACCGTGGACGCACATCTCGCCCACGGGTGAGCCCTCAGACCAGCTGCGGCGCGGTCTCGCTCAGGAAGTCGTCGATGTGCGCCCATGTGGTCTGCTTCGCGCCCGGGCCCGCGAGCAATCCGAGGTGGCTGCCCGGCGCGGTCTCGAAGCGGATCGAGGGGGCCCCGGTCAGCAGGTCGGTGATGCGCGCGACGGAGGCGACCGGCGCGATGACGTCGTCGGTGCCGCCGACCGCCAGCACCGGCACCGACAGCGCGGACAGCTCGACCGTGCGGGATCCGAGCCGGAATTGCCCCGCCGCCAGCGTGTTTCCCAGGATCAACTGGGTGCAGATCTGATGGAAGAACCGGGCAGGGTAGCCGGGCATGGCGGCCATGAACTTGTCGATGGACTCCATCCGGGCCAACGTCTCGGTGTCGTGCAGGTTGCGCGCGATGAACCACGGCTTGGTCAACTCGCGCTGCAGTGCCGTGACCCGGTAGCTGGCCTGCACCACGGGGGCGGGCAGGCCGCCCAGTGCCCAGGTGGCGGCGGTGAGCGGCCGGTCTCCGGTGATCCGGCCGATGGCCCGCAGTGGCGCAATGGCCGCGATCTCCGTGTAGTCGACCGGGGTGCCGATCGCGGTGATCGACCGGATCGGGAGGTCGGCGTGCGCCGCCCCGGTGAGCAGCGAGATCGTCCCGCCCAGGCTCCACCCGATCAGGTCGACGGGCGCGCCGTCGTGCAGCTCGGATACGTGTCGCAGGGCCTCGGGGACGATGTCGTCGACCCAGGCCTCGAAGCCGAGGCCCCGGTCCGCGGAGCTCATGGTGCCGTAGTCGACGAGGTAGGGCGTGCGACCGCTGTCGAGCAGGTGTGCCGCCAGGCTCTGGCCCGGTCGCAGGTCGTAGCACTGGGCAGGCGCGGCGAGCGGCGGCACCAGGAGGACCGGGTTGGTGCCGATCTGGGGGCCGAACCGGTAGAGGTCCCGGTGCAGGCCGCGGGTGATCTGCTCCGACGGGGTCGGGTCGGATGCCTGGACTCCGTCGCCGAACGTCAGGCCCCAGGCGTTCCGGGTCAGCGTGTTCAGTCGCGGACGCCAGTCGAAATCAAGCACAGTCTTCCCCCTGCTCACTTCAGATACTTAGTGTTACTCGGCGTAACTCTAAGTGATCCCCTGTGGCGGGAGTCGGTCCGGGTATCGGTCAGCCGCGACCGCTGCTGCGCACACCGAGCAGGACGTCGTCCCAGGACGGCAGCGAGGGCTTGCCGCGCTTGTCCTTGGCGCCCTGGTGCTGCGGCGCCGGCTTCGGTTCGTGCTCCTCGTCCTCGGAGGGGATGATGTCCTCCTCCTCGAAGAGGGAATCCATGGCGCCGGGTTCGAGCGGCTCGGGCTCCGCCACCTCTTCTTCGACCTCGCCCTCGATCACGGCTTCGAGGACGGGGGAGTGCGGGTCCTCGACGGAGATCGGGGCGAGTCCGCGTAGCGGGCGCCCGAAATCGGGGTCGATCAGGTCGGTTGCGGCCGCGTCGAGCGGGGCGATGGTGCCGCCGTGGGAGTCCGGCTGGAAACGCCAGTGCGCCGCATTGCGGGTGCGCCCGGCCTGCCATTCGAGCTGGGCGATCCAATGCCCCTCGTCGTCGCGCCACGCGTCCCACTCGGCCTCGTCGAGGTTGTGGCCGCGGGCGCGGAACGCCAGGCCGACGATCTCGGCGAGTGTCAGGACGGTGGGGCCGTTCTCGCGCACCGGGTGACCGGCCTGCGCCATCTCGGCGGCACGCGAGCGTTCGAGCAGCACCGGGTGTGCGAAGCTCTCGATCTTCTTGACCGACACACCGGCCTCGGTCGCCACCTGCTCGACCGTGGCACCGGCCCGGATGCGGGCCTGGATGTCGCGGGGCCGGATTCGGCTCTCGGTCTCGATCTCGATCTGCCCGAACCGGGCGACGTCGCCCCGGGAGGCCGCGCGGAGCTTGTCGTCGGCTGGTACGCGAAAGCGCTCGCCGCTCTCGCTGTCGGCGCACACGATGTGTGTTCCGTCGGGCTCAAGTCCGATCACTCGAAGTTCTCGCACCGTGACCTCCCTCATCGCGTAGCTCGCGATATTGCCCTTGCCGACTGTAATCGACCCGTGATGGGGGTCGGGTCAGGACACGCCTCGCCCGGTCAACAGGTTTGGATCGGGGCGCGCTATTGTCTCTGGCCGAAATTCTGTCGAATTCGGGGCTACCCTCAGAAAATCGGACGTGGTCGGACCGGTGGGGGCAGGGCGCGATGATCGAGAAGGCTCCGGATACGCGGGCAGGTCCCTCGCCCGTGCGTCGAGCGTGGGATGCGCTCGGCGCGATGCTCGACGGCCCCCTGACCGGGCTCGCTCCGTGGATCGTTCTCGCGGTCGTCGAGGGTCCGGGGCGCCTCGCCCTTGCGGCCGGGATCGCACTGTCCCTCTCCGTGCTGTTCGTCGCCGTCGACCTGCTGCGTGGGCGGTCCCTGAAACTGCTCGGCGTGATCGACATCGTGTTCTTCGCGGCGCTGCTGGCCGTCCATTTCCTGCTGGACCAGGCGGGTCAGGACTGGATGGAGACCTGGGTCGGCGAGATCGCGAACATCACGCTGGTCGTCATCGCGGTCGGCTCGATGCTGGCCCGGATGCCGTTCACCATCCAGTACGCGCGCGAGGAGGTGGACGAGCAGTACTGGCGGACACCGCAGTTCCTGCGGATCAACTACGTGATCACCGGCGTGTGGGCCGCGGCGTTCCTGGTCGCCGCGATCGCCGGGTTCTATGGCGATGCGGTGCTGCGCGACAGCGACAACCTGTGGACGGGGTGGGTGATCCAGACCGCGGCGATGCTGATCGCGCTGCAGTTCTCGGCGTGGTATCCGGAGGATCCGCGGCCACCGCTGAGCGCGTTGCTGGCCCCGCTGGCGGTGTGGTTGATCCCGGTCGGCATCCTGATCCTGACCGACGACGGCGGCCCCGGCTGGTTGGGATACGCCTTCATCGCGGCGGGGGTCGCCGCACAGGCACTTCTGCGAAAGGGAGAGTAGATGACTGGCCTCGACACCGATGACCTCGCGAACCTGCGCAGGGCGATCGAGCTCGCGAACGAGACAGGAGAGGCCGGTAACCGGCCCTTCGGTGCGGTGGTCGTCGGCGCAGACGGCGAGGTGATCAGCGAGGGCGCGAACTCCGTGACGACTTCCGGTGACGTGACCGAGCACGCGGAACTCGACGCCATCACCACCGCCTGTGCGGAGGGTCGCACGGACGACCTGGTCGGCAGCACCGTGTACGCGAGCGGGGAGCCCTGCCCGATGTGCGGCGCGGCGATGGTGTGGGCGGGGGTGCGCCGCGTCGTGTTCGCGGCGTCGGCGGCGGAGTTCGGCGAGATCCTCAGCGGGGGGCCGCGGTTCGGCCTCGGCTGCGCCGAGGTCATCGCGTCCGCCGATGCAGGCATCGAGGTGAGCGGACCCCACCTCGGCGACGAGGCGCTCGACCCGTTCCTGCGCTTCGTGGCGGAGCCGGAGCTCTAGAAGGGGAAGGTTGACACGTCGTACACCTCGTTGATGTGCACTTCATCCACCACCACGGCATTCGTCACGAGCGACCAGCAGTAGACCGAGATGTCGTAGTAACCAGCCTTGAGGCCGCGGAAGGTGATCGTGCCGTATGCGCCTTGTCCGGCGTTGTTGTAGAGGTACTCCGCGGGATAGTTGACGTTGGCCCCGAAGAGGTGTGGGGTCACCTTGCAGCCGAGGTTCTCTGGCGTCGAGAACACTACGTGGACATACAACTCGCCGAAACCGGCTTCTGTCCGGAAGTCGCTGGCACTCGCCGGACCCACGCTGACTGCTGCCAACACAGGCAGCGCCACCGCTGCGACAAACGCTGCGCGAAGCGGGTTCTTGTTCATCAGGGTCCTCCGTGGTTGGTGTCCTCCAATCCTGGGTCCCGACAGTCTGCGGGACCATCACCACCAGGGCGGGAATCGCTCCACCCTGTGCAGTCCGTCCGTGGCGCCCTGACAGAATCAGCGCCATGTCGAATCGAAACAACATCTCGTCCGGCTCCGACTGGGAGTCGAAGATCGGATACTCGCGGGCCGTCCGCATCGGCCAGCAGGTGTCGGTGTCCGGTACCACCGCGTCGGGCCCCGACGGCCCGGTCGGCGGCGACAGCCTCGCCGAGCAGACCCGTGAGGCGGTCAGCCGGATCGTCGCCGCCCTCGCCGAGGCGGGCGCGAAGCCCGAGGACGTCATCCGTACCCGGATCTACCTCACCGACATGAGCCGCTGGGAAGAGGCCGGTCTCGCGCACGGTGAGGTCTTCGGCGAGATCCGTCCCGCCACCACGATCCTCGAGGTGAGCGCGCTCATCGATCCCGCGCTGCTCGTCGAGATCGAGGCCGACGCGATCATCGCGGAGTAGATCTCCACTCGTCGAAAACAGGTCAGCCCCCGGCGCGATGTCGGGGGCTGACCTGTTTCCCGGGTCAGGAGCTGAACTGCATGGCGTCGTCCTCGAGCCTGCCGTGCCGCAGGGTCACCACATCGTGCGCATAGCTCATGCCGAGCTGCCACGGCGCCTTGGTTCCGGTCCTGGGGAACTCATCGATCGAGCGCTGGACGTAGCCGGCGGCGAAATCGAGCAGCGGGCGAGTGGACAGCGCCGGGTCGTCGTTGGTCGGCACGCACACCGTGTGGCCCTGCCGGTCCATGTGCGCGAGCAGACGGCACACGTAGTCGGCGACGAGGTCGGCCTTGAGCGTCCAGGACGCATTGGTGTAGCCGACCGTGAAGGCGAAGTTGGGCACGTCGCTGAGCATCATGCCCTTGTAGGCGAGGGTGTCCGGCAGGGAAACCGCACGGCCGTCGACGGTGAATTCGATCCCGCCGAACGCGAGCAGGTTCAGGCCGGTCGCGGTCACGATCACGTCGGCAGCGAGCTCCGCGCCGGACTCGAGCTCGATGCCCCGCTCGGTGAAGGTCGCGATCCGGTCGGTGACCACCGACGCCTTGCCGTGCCGGATGGCCCGGAACAGGTCGCCGTCCGGCACCAGGCACATCCGCTGGTCCCAGGGGTTGTAGCTCGGCGTGAAGTGGGTGTCGATGTCGTACCCGGTGGGCAGCGCGCGTTGCTGGGCTCGCCGGAGGTACCACTTGACCAGGCGCGGCTGCCGCTGGCTGAGCTGGTAGGTGACGGTGGAGAAGGCGACGTTCTTCCACCGGGCGATCGGGTAGGAGAGCCTGTCGCCGAGCAGTCGCCGCAGCCCGTTGGTGGTCGGGTCCTTGGCGGGCAGGGCCGCGATGTAGGTGGGGGAGCGCTGCAGCATCGTCACGTGCTCGGCCCGGTCGGACATCGAGGGCACCAGAGTGACGGCGGTGGCGCCACTGCCGATGACGACGACCTTCTTGCCGGTGTAGTCGAGGTCCTCGGGCCAGTGCTGGGGGTGCACGATCCGACCCTGAAAGCGGTCGGTGCCTTCGAAGTTCGGCGTGAATCCCTCGTCGTAGCGGTAGTAACCGCTGCAGACGTAGAGGAAGTTGCAGGTGACCGTGACGGTGTCGTCGCCGTGCGTGGCCTCGACGGTCCATCGGGCGTCCTCGCTCGACCACTGGGCGCGCACCACGCGGTGCCCGAAGCGGATCTGCTTGTCGATCCCCGCCTCGCGGGCGGTGTCCCGGACGTACTCCAGGATGGCCGGGCCGTCCGCGATCGACTTCTCGTCCGTCCACGGCCGGAACCGATAGCCGAGGGTCTGCATGTCGGAGTCCGACCTGATCCCGGGGTAACGGAACACATCCCAGGTGCCCCCGATGGCATCGCGGGACTCGAAGATCGCGAAGGACCGGGCGGGGAACTTCGCCTGGATCTGGTGGGCGGCGCCGATCCCGGACAGTCCGGCACCGACGATCAGCACGTCGATGTGCTCGGTCACGGCGGGCCTCCTCAGAGAAGTCAATGTAAGTGTGAGCGACGGTACCGCATATCTTCCGGTTCCGAAACGGCGAGGGGTCGGCGCGGGGTGTTCAATCGGCCGCCTACCAGCAGATATTTACCTGTGATTGATGACACAACTATTGACGCGAGGCCCTTCCTGCACCTTTACTTAGGTAGCCCTAATGAAGGGCACGCTAAGTCTTCCCTCTGTTGTGTTCGCCGTAGTTGTCAGGATCGATCGCCCATGTACGACATCTTCACCCTGGCCCGTGCGGCCGACGCCGTCGCCGACCTGTTCGACGACCCGACCTTTCTCGCCGCCACGGCTCGCCGCGCATCCGCGGAGGAGGCCACCGCGTTCTCCGCGTTGCTCGAGGCGGCGGGCCGCGACGACATCCGAGCGAGTTTCCTGACCACGATCACCGGCCCCTAGGGCAGCTACCCGCCGGCACCGTTGTTCGGGTTGGTGCAGATGGTGCCCTCGCACGGGACGTCGGTGCCGTCTCCGTTCGGGTTCTGCATCACCGCGCCACCGTTCTGCTGCGGGTCGGTCCCGGCGCCGTGATCCGGGTTGGTGCAGATGGTGCCCTCACACGGAACGTACTTTCCGCTGCCGTCGGGGTGCGGGATGGCGTCCGGTGCGACGTAGCTGCCGATGGGGCATCCCGGATCCTGGTTGCGCGCACAGTATTCGGTGCTCAGATTGTTGTCGGTGGAGCCGTCCGCGCCGACGGGTCCTGGGGCAGGCGCCACCACTACCGGAGCGGGCGATACCGGGGCGGCCCCCGGCGTCAGTGCGGCCGGGGTCGCAGGCGCGGCGGTGGTGCTCGGCGCGGCCGCGGTCGACGTCGCCGCCGCCGTCGTGGTCGTGGACGTGTCCGATGAGTCGCTCCCACATCCCGCGGCGAACGCGGTCAGGGTGAGTGCGGCGAGGACGACGAAACAGCGTTTGAACATGAAACGATTCCCTCCCAATCGATGTCAGTCGCTGCCGATCCTGTCAACGTCGGGTCGAAATGTGTGCCAACCCACTGCGTACGCAGTCCGCGTCACAAAGCAGTCAGCCCCCGGCAGGAGATGCCGGGGGCTGACTCACTGGGTTCGGCTCAGAGCTGGCCGACGACCCAGTCGATGCTCTTGGTCAGCGCGGTGACGTCCTCGGGATCGATCGCCGGGAACATGCCGACGCGCAGCTGGTTGCGGCCGAGCTTGCGGTACGGCTCGGTGTCCACGATTCCGTTGGCGCGCAGGATCTTCGCCACCGCGGCGGCGTCGATCTTGTCGTCGAAGTCGATGGTGCCGACGACCTGCGAGCGGTGCGCCGGATCGGCCACGAACGGGGTGGCGAACTCGCTGGCCTCGGCCCAGTTGTACAGGCGCGAGGACGAATCGGCGGTGCGCTTGGTCGCCCAGTCCAGCCCGCCGTTGCTGTTCATCCACTCGATCTGGTTTGCGAACAGCAGAAGGGTGGCCAGCGCAGGCGTGTTGTACGTCTGGTCCTTGGAGCTGTTGTCCACCGCGATCGGCAGCGACAGGAAGTCCGGGGTCCAGCGGCCCGTGGACTTGATCTCCTCGACTCGGGCCAGGGCGGCCGGGCTCATGATCGCGATCCACAGACCGCCGTCGGAGGCGAAGCACTTCTGCGGGGCGAAGTAGTAGACGTCCGAGTCGGCGATGTTCACCGGCAGGCCGCCTGCACCGGAGGTGGCGTCGATCGCGATGAGCGCGTTCTCCGAGCCGGCCGGGCGCGACACGGGGATCGCGACACCGGTGGAGGTCTCGTTGTGGGCCCAGCCGATGAGGTCCACCGACGGGTCCGACACGGGCGCGGGCGCGCTGCCCGGCTCGGCCGAGACGACGATCGGGTCACCGATGAACGGGTTGGCCTTGGCCACCGAGGCGAACTTCGAGCTGAACTCGCCGTTGGTCAGGTGCAGGGACTTCTCACGGATCAGGCCGAACGCGGCCGCGTCCCAGAATGCGGTGGTGCCACCGTTGCCGAGCACCACCTCGTAGCCCTCGGGCAGCGAGAAGAGGTCGGCCAGGCCGGAACGCACCCGGGCGACGACGTCCTTGACCGGCTTCTGACGGTGGCTGGTGCCGAACACCGAGGCGCCCACGTCCACGAGCGACTGGAGCTGCTCGGGGCGGACCTTGGACGGGCCGCAACCGAATCGGCCATCGACGGGCTTGAGGTCGGCGGGGATGATCGGGGTGGTCATCGGTTCGAGTTCCTTCTCGTTGGTGGTGCGAAACGGGTAGAGGGCCCGAATCAGCCGGCGATCTGGTCCCAGCCCTGGACGGACTCGGGGGTGCGGGGCTCGGGTCCGGTGTAGATGGCGGCCGGGCGGACCAGCTTGCCGAGGCGCTTCTGCTCCATGATGTGTGCACACCAGCCCGCGGTGCGGCCACAGGTGAACATCGCGGGCATCATGTGCGCCGGGACCTCGGCGAAGTCGAGGATGACGGCGGCCCAGAACTCGACGTTGGTCTCGATCGCGCGGTCCGGGCGGCGCTCGCGCAGCTCGGCGAGCGCGGCCTGCTCGAGCGCGGCAGCGGCCTCGTAGCGGGGCGCGTTCAGGCGCTTTGCGGTGGCACGGAGCACGCGGGCGCGCGGGTCCTCGGCGCGGTACACGCGGTGCCCGAAGCCCATCAGCTTCTCCTTGCGGTCGAGGATGCCCTTGACGAGAGCGCGGGCGTCGCCGCTCTTCTCGGTTTCCTCGATCATCGGGAGGACGCGGGCCGGGGCGCCACCGTGCAGCGGGCCGGACATCGCGCCGATGGCGCCGGAGAGCGAGGCCGCGACGTCGGCGCCGGTGGAGGCGATGACGCGGGCGGTGAAGGTGGAGGCGTTCATGCCGTGCTCGGCGGCGGAGACCCAGTACGCGTCGATGGCCTCGGTGTGCGCCGGGTCCGGGTCACCCTTCCAGCGGGTCATGAAACGCGCGGTGACGGTGGGGCATTCGTCGATGACCTTCTGCGGCACGGCGGGCTGGTAGACACCGCGGGCCGACTGCGCCACGTAGGACAGCGCCATCACCGATGCACGGGCGAGCTGCTCGCGGGCGGTGTCGTCGTCGATGTCGAGCAGCGGCTGGTATCCCCAGATCGGCGCCAGCATGGCCAGGCCCGCCTGCACGTCGACGCGGACGTCGCCGGTGTGGATCGGCAGCGGGAACGGCTCGGCGGGCGGCAGGCCCTGGCCGAACTGGCCGTCGACGAGCAGGGCCCAGACGTCGCCGAAGGTGACGCCGCGGGCGACCAGGTCCTCGATGTCGACTCCGCGGTAGCGCAGCGCGCCACCGTCCTTGTCAGGCTCGGCGATGTCGGTGGTGAAGGCGACGACGCCCTCGAGACCGCTGACAAAATCCTCGGGTACTGCCGCGCTCGCTGCCATTGCTCGTGGACTCTCCTCGTCGTCTTCGGTATTCGCCCGGTCCGGGCTGCTCCGCCTAAGTCATCGCCGTCGTGCGGGGCGCATGCATGGTGTGCAAGCACTGCGCCGCCGTGACTGGTAGCCCTGCGTCGCGGGAATCGCGGGTGCGATCCACGGTCGACAGGGTGGGTCAGGTCAAACTCTAGCCCGTTGCGTGGCGTGGGTGAGCGGCACATACCCGGGAGTAACGTCAGCGGCTGTGTCACCCGATTCCGAGCCCGAGTCCGCCGCGAACCCCGACCTCGCCGCGATGCGGGTCGGCTATGCCCATCAGGACCCGAATCCTGCTGTGCCGGAGGGAAATCTCGGCGCGGAATCGCTGCGCGGAGGCTGGTATCCGTTGCTGCGCCGGTGGCTCGACCAGGCCCGCTCGTCCGGCATCGCCGAACCCAATGCGATGGTGCTCGCCACGGTCGACGCGGCGGGCAGGCCAGCCTCGCGGACGGTGCTGTGCAAGGGGCTGTCCGAGGACGGATTGGTGTTCTACACCAATTACGGGTCGAACAAGGCGCGGGAGCTGGCCGGTTTCCCCTACGCGTCCGCGACCTTCTCCTGGATCGCGTTCGCCCACCAGGTGACCGTCAGGGGATCGGTCTCCCGGGTGGACCCGGGGGTGACCGAGAAGTACTGGCACACCCGGCCGCGCGGTTCCCAGCTCGGGGCCTGGGCCTCGAACCAGTCGAGCCCCATCGACTCGCGTGTCGCGCTCGAGGCGCAGCTGGCCGAGGTCACGGCCAGGTTCGCCGACGTCGACGACGTGCCGGTGCCCCCGAACTGGGGTGGCTTCCTGCTCCGCCCGGACAGCGTGGAGTTCTGGCAGGGCAGGGCGAACCGCATGCACAACCGGGTGAAGACCGCCCTGACGGACGGCGTCTGGACCGCGGAGCGATTGCAGCCTTGACCGAGGTCACCCGCAGGCGGCTGCTGGCCGACGTCACGCCGCTGCAGAACCAGGACTTCCGTCGGCTGTGGGTGGCGGGCATCGTCACCGTGATCGGCGCCCAGATCAGCGTCGTGCTGGTGCCGCTCCAGGTCTACGAGATCACCAGGAGTTCGGCCTATGTCGGATTGACCGGCCTGTTCGGGCTGGTCCCGCTCGTCGTGTTCGGGCTGTGGGGCGGCGCGCTCGCCGATGTGATGGACCGCCGCAGGCTGATGACGATCACGACAATCGGGCTCGCGGTCACCTCGGTGCTGTTCTGGGCGCAGGCCGCGGCCGGGGTGAACAACGTCTGGCTGGTGCTGGCGCTGTTCTCGCTGCAGCAGGCGTTCTTCGCGGTCAACTCGCCGACCCGCAATGCGATCATCCCGCGGCTGTTGCCCTCGCGAGCGCTGCCCGCCGCCAACTCACTGAACATGACGGTCTTCCAGTTCGGTGCGATCGCGGGCCCGCTGCTGGCTGGCGTGCTCGTCCCGGTGACAGGGCTGGCCGTGCTCTACCTGGTCGACGCGATCGCCCTGATGGCGACGCTGTGGGCGGTGTTGCGGTTGCCCGCGCTGCCGCCGACCGGCGCCGCCACCAGGGCCGGGCTCCGGGCGGTGCTCGACGGCTTCGCGTACCTGTCCACGCAGAAGGTGCTGCTCGCGTCGTTCGTCGTCGACATCATCGCGATGGTGTTCGGCATGCCGAGGGCGCTGTTCCCCCAGATCGCGCACGAGAGCTTCGGCGACCCGGTGAGCGGCGGCGTCGCGCTGGGCCTGCTGTTCGCGGCCATGTCGGCGGGCGCCGTGATCGGCGGCGTGTTCTCGGGCTGGCTGCCGGGGGTCAGGTACCAGGGCCGGGCCGTGGTGGCCTGCATCGTGGCGTGGGGTCTTGCGATGGTGGGCTTCGGTGTCGCGGTCGGGTTCGCAACCCCCGAAAACTCGGCGGCACTGCTGTGGGTAGCCCTCGGATTCCTCGCGTTCGGCGGTGCCGTGGACATGGTCTCGGCCGCGTTCCGCAGCACGATGCTGCAGCAGGTGGCGACCGACGAGATGCGCGGACGGCTGCAGGGGGTGTTCATCGTGGTGGTCGCGGGCGGGCCGCGGATCGGCGACGTCCTGCACGGCGCGGCGGCCTTCGCCGTCGGGACCGCGGTCGCCGCGGCCGGCGGCGGGGTGCTGGTGGTGATCGGTGTCGGGCTGGCCTGCCTCGCGTTCCCGATGTTCCTGCGGTACCGGGTGCGGCGCGACTGATCCCGCGCCACTGATCCCAAGGGGCGGTGGCTTTGACCGGATGGATGCCGTCGCGCGCCGATTGGTGGACACTGTGTGCCATGTGCGAGTCGTGTCATGTCTGAGTCCGTCAACGGCGCCGTTCGCTCGCCTGGTGTGCGCAGCCTCAAGATCGAGCACGGTGACTATCGCGCCGAGGTCGTCTCCCGCGGGGCCGGTCTCCGGCTGCTCGAGATCGGAGGCAGGCCGCTCACCGAGACCTCGCCTGCCGGGGAGAAGCCGCCGCTGTCGGCGGGGCTGGTCCTCGCTCCGTGGCCGAACCGGATCCGCGACGGTTACTTCATCTTCGACGGCGTCGAACATCAGCTGGCCATCACCGAGCCCGACAGGAACAACGCGATCCACGGGCTGGTGCGCCGCGACGACTGGGAGCTCGAGGAGCACACCCCGAACCGGGTGCGGCAGAGCATCCGCCTCGGCCTGCACAAGGGCTGGCCCTACCCGCTGCAGCTCACGACGACGCACGAGCTGGGACCGGCGGGGCTGACCGTCACGCACACGGCCGAGAACATCGGCGCGATGCCCGCACCGTTCGGGATGGGCGTGCACACCTTCGTCCGGGCCGGCGACACCCCGCTCGACGAGTGCACCCTGCGGCTGACCGCGGGCACCCGGTTGCCGCTGGACCAGGAGCGGATGCTGCCGGTGGGCAACTCCGAGTCGGTGTACGGCACCGACTACGACTTCACCGCACCCCGCTCGCTCGACGGGGTCTGGCTGGACACGCCTTTCAGTTCGATCGTCCCGGATCCGGACGGCCGCGCCCGGCACGAGTTGCGCGCCCCCGACGGCTCGGGGGCGGTGCTGTGGACAGACCGCCAGTTCGGCTGGATCCAGGTGTTCACGGCTGATCCGGAGCGGGGCCAGGGCTATCCAGGCCGCGGCCGTGCCCTGGCGATCGAACCGATGACCTGCCCACCGGACGCGTTCAACTCGGGCATCGACCAGGTGGTGCTGCGGCCCGGTGAGACCTGGACGGGGACCTGGGGTCTCGGCGCGCTCTAGTGGTAAATCCCACTCGGCGTGGACCCTCCCTGGGCAAGTTGGCGTAACAGAGACTAGGTTCTATCCGACTGATAGTGCTACTCGCTGATCCGAGTTTGAGAGGGATCCTTCGTGCCCGCTGCCGATGACACCACACCGACGCTCAGCTACCCCGGTGGCGAACATGCGATGACGATTGCCCGTGCAACTGAGGGCAATGACGGCATCGAGCTGGGCAAGCTCCTGTCCGCGACCGGGTACACCACCCTGGATCCCGGATTCGTCAACACCGCCTCCACCAAGTCGGCGATCACCTACATCGACGGCGAACAGGGAATCCTGCGTTACCGCGGCTACCCGATCGAGCAGCTCGCGGAGGGCTCGACCTTCCTCGAGGTCAGCTACCTGCTGATCTACGGCGAGCTGCCCTCGGTCGACGAGCTGGCCGCCTTCACCACCCGCATCCAGCGTCACACGCTGCTGCACGAGGACCTCAAGCGGTTCTTCGACGGCTTCCCGCGCAACGCGCACCCGATGCCGGTGCTGTCCTCCGCGGTCAACGCGCTGTCCGCGTACTACCAGGACTCGCTGGACCCCGACGATCCGGAGCAGGTGGAGCTGTCCACCACGCGCCTGCTCGCGAAGATGCCGACCATCGCGGCCTACGCGTACAAGAAGTCCGTCGGACAGCCGTTCCTGTACCCGGACAACTCGCTCTCGCTCGTGGAGAACTTCCTCCGGATGACGTTCGGCTTCCCTGCCGAGCCCTACGAGGTCGATCCGGAGATCGCCAAGGCGCTGGACATGCTGCTGATCCTGCACGCGGATCACGAGCAGAACTGCTCCACCTCGACGGTTCGCATGGTCGGCTCGTCCGACGCGAACCTGTTCACCTCCGTCTCCGCCGGCATCAACGCGCTGTGGGGCCCGCTGCACGGCGGCGCCAACCAGGCCGTGCTCGAGATGCTCGACGAGATCAAGGCGAACGGCGGCGACGCCAAGGAGTTCGTCCGCAAGGTCAAGAACAAGGAAGACGGCGTGAAGCTCATGGGCTTCGGTCACCGCGTCTACCGCAACTACGACCCGCGCGCGGCCCTGGTCAAGAAGGCCGCGGACACCATCCTGAGCAAGCTCGGCGGCGACGACGAACTGCTCGACATCGCCAAGTCCCTCGAAGAGACGGCGCTGACCGATGACTACTTCATCGAGCGCAAGCTGTACCCGAACGTCGACTTCTACACCGGCCTGATCTACCGGGCGATGGGCTTCCCGACGCGCATGTTCACCGTGCTGTTCGCGATGGGCCGGCTGCCCGGTTGGATCGCGCACTGGCGTGAGATGCACGAGGACCCGGCCACCAAGATCGGCCGCCCGCGTCAGATCTACACCGGTTACACCGAGCGTAACTACATCGATCTGGGAAGCAGGTGACTCGGATGAGTGACGAACCCGTGATCGAGTTCCAGGACGGCCCCCCGCCGACCGAGCTCGTGATCAAGGACATCACCGTCGGCGACGGCGCGGAGGCCACCCCCGGCGCCAAGGTCGAGGTCCACTACCTCGGCGTCGAGTTCGAGTCCGGCGAGGAGTTCGATTCCTCCTGGAGCCGCGGCGAGTCCATCAACTTCCCGCTGTCCGGCCTCATCGCAGGCTGGCAGGAGGGCATTCCCGGGATGAAGGTCGGTGGGCGCAGGCAGCTCACCATCCCGCCGGAGCTGGCCTACGGTCCGGCAGGCGCCGGGCACCAGCTCTCGGGCAAGACCCTGGTCTTCGTCATCGACCTGCTCGATGTCGTGGTTCCGCCTGCCGCACCGGTCATCGAGCCCGCGACGGGTCCGGCCCCGAGCGAGCTGGTCATCGAGGACATCACCGTCGGTGACGGCGCTGAGGCGCAGCCCGGTGGCGTCGTCGACGTCCACTACCACGGTGTCGAGTTCGACACGAACAAGGTGTTCGACTCCTCGTTCCAGCGTGGCGAGTCCGTGAAGTTCCCGCTCGGCCGGCTGATCCCCGGTTGGCAGGAGGGGATCCCCGGCATGAAGGTGGGCGGTCGCCGCAAGCTGACCGTTCCGCCGGAGCTGGCCTACGGGCCTGCCGGCTCGGGCCACCCGCTCGGCGGCAAGACCCTGGTCTTCGTCATCGACCTGCTGGACATCTAGTAGATCTTCGCCTCGGAGGGCCCCGTATCGCGTTGCGGTACGGGGCCTTTCGCGTGCTCAGGGCTCGAGGACCACGGGCACGTTCAGGACGCAGGTGATCCCGCCGGGTAGCTGGTAGCTGCCTGCGACCTGCCCTACGCCGACGCCCCCTGCCGCGGGACCGGTCGTGACGATGATGGTCCTGATGTCGCCAGGGTCGAGACTCACCGACGGTGTCGTGCCGCCAACCATCGTTACTCGCTCATGGGCGATCCCACATCCCCCGGCTCACGGCCGGTGCGGGAACTCCAGCACCAACCTGGCCCCACCGAGGTCGCTGACCTCGAAGTATGCGCGGCCGCCGTGCAGCTGCGCCTGCTGCGCCACGAGCGCAAGGCCGAGCCCGGAACCGCCCTTGCTGGCACCGGCGCCGCGGTAGAAACGCGCGAAGACCGCCTCGCGCTCGGCCTCGGGCACCCCTGCGCCGTCGTCGTCGACGGTGATCCTGACGGTGTCGGGGGACGTGCTGCGGGCGGCGAGGACCACCCTGGTGGCGCCGCCGTGGCGGATCGCGTTGGCGATGGCGTTGTCCAGTGCCAGCCGCAGGCCCGCAGGCAGGCCGCGGATCACCAGCGAGGGCTCGGATTCGACCAGGACCTGTACGTCCGGATGGTGCCGCCGCGCGTCCTGGGCGGCGAGGTCGCAGAGTTCGACGACATCGGTCGGCACGTGGTCGTCGTCGCTCGACAGTTCCCCGGAGGCGAGGCGTTCGAGCGCGGACAGGGTGGCCTCGACGCGGCCCTGGGTCCTCGCCAGGTCGGCGAGGATCTCGGTCCTCTGCGACTCGTCGAGCTCGAGGGTGCTCAGCACCTCGATGTCGGTGCGCATCGCGGTCAGCGGCGTGCGCAGCTCGTGCGCGGAGACGGCCGCGAAGTCGCGCGCGGTGTCGAGGGCCGCGGTGGTCTGGGACTGGGCCTCGGCGATGCGTCGCAGCATGAGCTCGATGGCGTCGGCCAGTTCCTCGGCCTCGCGGACCCCGGATGCCGTCGGCGGCGGGCCCTCGTGCGGTGGTCCGTCGCCGATCTGGTGGGTGAGCTGCACGATCGGACGGACGGCCCGTCCGCCGAAGATCCAGCCGAGCCCGGCCGCGGCGGCGATCGCGAGCAGCCCGGCGACCAGCACCCATTGCTGCTGCTCCGCGGTCACGTCCTTGGCCTCGGCGGCGGGCACCGCCAGCGAGACGGTCGTGTCGGTCCCCGCCACCGCAGTGGTGTTCACGCGGTACGCGGTGTGGTCGACGTTCACCGTGGCGGCGCCAACGGGCAGCTCGGGGAGTTGGGTCGGGGTGCTGGCGGCGAGTGCGCCGCCGTTTCGGATCGTGACGGCGAACGCACCCGCGTCGCCGAACCGGGGCAGGAACATCGAGGCGGTGCCGATGTTGACGATCAGCACCCGCGCCGCGGTCTCCAGCCGGCGGTCGAGCTGGCTCATGTTGTTTCGGGAGATCGCGAGGGCGACGAAGACGCCGAGCAGCGCGACGATGATGGTGGCGCCGAGGGCGGTGGCGGCCGCCACCCGGACCCGCAGCGAGTACGAGTGCCCGCGCCTCACGGCATTTCCCGGAGCACGAACCCGACTCCGCGGACGGTGTGCAGGAGGCGGGGCGAGCCGTTCGATTCGAGCTTGCGGCGCAGGTAGCCGACGAACACGTCGACCACGTTGGTGTCGGCGACGAAGTCGTAGCCCCAGACGAGCTCGAGCAGCCGCTCCCGGCTCAGCACGACGCCGCTGTTGCGGGCGAGGATGGCCAGCAGCTCGAATTCTCTTTTGGTGAGCTCGATTTCGCGGCCGCCCTCGTGGGCCCGCCTGCCCAACAGGTCGACGGTCAGTGGGCCAACGGTGATCGCGCCCTGCGGTGCAGGCGCGGCGGGCGGCGTCGTCCTGCGGCGCAGCATCGCGCGGATGCGGGCGACCAGTTCGGCGAGCACGAAGGGTTTGACGAGGTAGTCGTCGGCGCCCGCCTCGAGCCCCGACACCCGGTCGTCGACCGAGGCGCGGGCGCTGAGCACGCAGATGGGGATGTCGTTGCCCATCGCACGCAATGCCGTGACGACGCTCGCCCCGTCGAGGACCGGCATGTTCATGTCGAGGACGATGGCGTCGGGCGAGCGGTCGGCGACCACGGTGAGAGCCTCGGCTCCGTCCGAGGCGGTCAGGATCGTGAAGCCGGACAGGCGCAGGCCCCGTCGCAGGGAGACGAGCACGTCCTCGTCGTCGTCCACGACGAGGAGGGTGGCGTTGGCGGGTTCGGTCACCACGCCATTGTGCCCGGAAGGAACTGGTCAACGGGACCGGAGTGTGAGTTCTCGGTCATGTCCTGCGCAGTTGTCCTCGACGAACGGCGCAACGGATCCCACGTGCCCACGGTGCTGACCTACCTCGCCCGGGTCAGGCCGGCTCGATCACAGCCTGCCCGGCGGGGGTGCGAACCGACTTCGATGTCGCCACACCGGAGTTCGGGTTCAGCTTGTCGACCGCACGGAAATGGAATCGAGCCTCGCCCGCGTTGACGTCGAGCAACCCGTAGCCATGGCTGATCATGTCGACGTGCTTGACGTGCGGATTGTGGTCGCGCCGATTGGCCTCCTCTGCCCGCGCGCTGCCGGCCGCGTCGCCACTGCTGCCGGTGTACCCGCCGTCCCCGGTGTTCGTGGACGTGACGGACGGAACGACGAATTCGACGCCTGCCCGCCGGCTGCCGGGCGCGTTGGCCTGGGCCCCGCTCGGTGTGTTGGGCGCGAAGCCGGTGTCCCACAGTTCGCCGGCGTATCCGTCGTGGTCGTCACCGGTGACCAGCACCAGGTTCTCGACTGACTGGGCCGCGGTGGACAGGATCTCGGCCCGCTCGGCGCCATAGCCGTCCCAGGTGTCCATGGAGGCGCGGGTGCCGTCGTCCGCCACCACCATGCCCATCATCATGTTCGCATTGGCGACCACCTTCCATCGCGCATCCGATCCGGTGAGGCTGTCGAGCAGCCACCGCTTCTGCGGTGCGCCGAGCATGGAGCGGACCGGGGCGTCGGCGTCCGCGCACACGATGTGGTCCAGGGGGCCGCCGCAGGCCTGCCGGTCGCGGTACTGCCGGACGTCGGGTGCGAACAGTTCCACCGTCCGGCCCACGCGCAGCGAGCGGTACGTCCGGGTCGGGTCGTTGGCGAACCGGGGAACCGGCATGTGATCGAACCACGACTGCCACGCCCACTGTTTCTTCTGCTGGAACCCGACCGCGCCGTCGATGTCCGAGACCACCGGGAACTTCCAGCCGTCCTTGCTGTAGTTGTTGCGGAACTCGTGGTCGTCCCAGATCGGGAGGAACGCGTGCCGGCTGTGCATCAACCGCAGGTCGGCGTCCGTCCGATACTTGCGGTACTTCTCCCGCATGCCGTCGATGGTCTGCGGGTACGCGTTGGTCTCGACGCCCCGGACGCCGGGTTTGGTGAATTCGTACACGTAGTCGCCGAGGCACACGACGAAGTCGAGGTCCTCTTCGGCGAGGTGGCGGTGAGCCGCGTAGTAACCCTCCTCGAAGCCCTGGCAGGTGAACCAGCCGATGCGGACCGGCTCGTTGGAATCGGCTGGCCGCAGCGTCCGGAACCGGCCGACCGGCGACTCGCTCCCGTTGCCCCGGAACTGGTAGTAGTAGGTCTCGCCCGGGGCAAGGCCATTGGCATCGAAATGCACTGTGCCGTCGGCATCTTCACGCACCTGAACCCGTTCGGCAAGGACCGGGGAGGACAGGTCCTCCCGCCTCGAGACGATCAATGCGAGCTCCCCGCCGGCTCCGCCCGCGCTGCCCAGGCTGCCGGTACTCAGGCTGCCGGTGCCCAGGCTGCCACTGGCACTGCCCGAGCCGCCCGCTGCGCCCACCCGTGTCCACAGCGTCGCGCCGTCGGTCCGCGGCACCCCCGCCATGACCCCGTTGCCGAACTCTGGATTCCGGATCAAGCCCGCTCCCGCGTCGGGGGCCTGGCGCAGCACCGGCGTACCTCCGGCCACGGCGGGGAAGACTGCTGCGCCGCTGAGCACCGTCAGCCCGGTGAGGAAGGCGCGACGGGAGACGTTCCGATCGGGGGAAGGCATGGGTCACCTCGGGTGTGGGGTGGACATGGGCGGCGACGACCATAGCGTTGTTTGTTTTCCCGCGCTTCGAAAGTTCGTAACCTAGATGAACATCAGGTGTCCCGCGCACCGGAGAGTCGGACCCACTCCAGCGCCCGGCGGATGTGAGGATGAGACGTGTCGTCGACAACGGGTCCCGTGATCGTGTGGTTTCGGCGTGACCTGCGCACCGGGGACCTCCCGACGCTGACCGCTGCGGCTGCATCCGGGGGTGAGGCGCTCGCGCTGTTCGTGCTCGACGAGGCGTTGCTGCGGCCGTCCGGCGCGGCACGGCGCGACTTCCTCTACGGCAGCCTGGCAGCACTCGACGAGGAACTCGGCGGCAGGCTGTGCGTGGTCCGGGGCGATCCACGGGTCGTGGTGCCGCAGGTGGCGAGGGACATCGGGGCCTCCGAGGTGCACGTCAGCGCCGACTTCGGTCCGTATGGGCGCGCCCGCGACGACGCGGTGGCGAGGGAGGTCGAGCTCGTCCGTACCGGTTCGCCCTACGCGGTGGCGCCGGGCCGGGTGACGAAGGCCGACGGCGCGCCCTACCGGGTGTTCACCCCGTACTTCGGGCGCTGGCTCGACCACGGTTGGCGTGCGCCCGCGGACACCTCCGCGCGCACGGTCTCGTGGCTGGATCCTGGGCTGTCGATCCGGGTGCCGATCCCGCAGACCGCCCCCGCGAGCCGAGAGCAGGCGGGGGAGCGGGCGGCGCTCGCACGATGGGCGGAATTCCGGGACGAGGACCTGGCGGGCTACGACACGGGCCGGGACCGTCCCGACCTCGACCGCACGAGCCGAATGTCGGTGTACCTCAAGTACGGATGCATCCACCCGCGCACGATGCTCGCGGATCTCGCCGGTCGGCACGGCGCCGGACCTGTGGCGTTCCGGCGGCAGCTGGCCTGGCGGGATTTCTATGCCGACGTGCTGCACCACCGCCCCGACACCGCACGGCACAACTACGACCCGCGCTTCGACACGCTGCGGTACGACAGCGGACCCGAGGCGGAGTCGGCTTGGTCGGCCTGGTGTGCAGGTCGGACCGGGTATCCGATCGTGGATGCGGGCATGCGTCAGCTGCTGGCCGAGGGCTGGGTGCACAATCGGGTCCGGATGATCGTCGCCTCCTTTCTGGTGAAGGACCTGCACCTGCCGTGGTGGCGCGGGGCCAGGTACTTCATGCGGCACCTGATCGACGGTGACCTGGCCTCGAATCAGCACGGTTGGCAGTGGACCGCCGGATCGGGAACCGATGCGGCCCCGTACTTTCGGGTGTTCAACCCGATCAGCCAGGGGCAGAAGTTCGACCCCGACGGCGACTACGTGCGCCGTTGGGTGCCGGAACTGCGCGGCGTGGCAGGCGCCCGGGTACACACGTTGGCCGACGGTCGTCCCCACGGCTACCCGGACCCGATCGTGGATCACGGCATCGAGCGTCGGGAGGCGCTGGCACGCTACGGCGAGCTGAAACGGGGTTAGGGTCGAGCGATGGGCATCGTGTACTCGAGCGTGGTGGACACGCCCCGAGTCGAGGTCTTCGACTGGTACGGCAGGCCGGGCGCCTTCGCCCGGCTGTCCCCGCCGTGGCAGCCGCTGCGGATCGTCTCCGAGGCGGACTCGCTCGCCACCGGACGCGCGGTGCTCGCGCTGCCCGGTGGGCTCCGGTGGGTGGCTCGCCACGACGGCGCCGCGTACGACCCTCCCCATCGCTTCGTCGACGAGCTCGCCGCCGGTGGGCTTGCATCGCTTCCGGTCCGGGCCACCCTGTCCTGGAGGCACATTCACGATTTCACCGAGGTCACCGCGGTATCGACCCGGGTGATCGACCGGGTCGAGACCTCGGTGCCGGAGTTTCTGTTGCGGTCGACGTTCGCCTACCGGCATCGCCAGCTCGCCGGGGACCTGGCCGCACACCGCCGGGCGAGCGAGCGGGGAGTCCGGCCGGCGGTGGTGGCGGTCACCGGCGCCTCCGGTCTCGTCGGGTCGGCGCTGACCGCGTTCCTGAGCACGGGCGGGCACCGGGTGATCCGACTGGTGCGGCGCGCACCGCGGACCGAGGACGAACGACGGTGGGATCCCTCGGATCCCGCCGAGGACCTGTTGGCGGGTGTCGACGCCGTGGTGCACCTGGCCGGGGCGTCGATCGCCGGGAGATTCACCGCGGCACACATGCGGGCGATCAGGGACAGCCGCGTCGGGCCGACCCGCCTGCTGGCGGGGCTCGCGGGCCGCACCGACGGCGGTCCGCGGACCTTCGTGTCCGCCTCGGCCGTCGGGTACTACGGATTCGACCGCGGCGAGGAACTCCTGTCCGAGGACAGTTCCCGCGGCGACGGGTTTCTCGCCGACGTGGTTGCCGACTGGGAGGCGGCCACCGCCCCCGCAGACCAGGCCGGGGTGCGGGTGGTCCTGCTGCGCACCGGGGTCGTGCAGTCCGCCAGGGGCGGCACCCTCGCGCTGCTCCATCCGCTGTTCTCGGCGGGGTTGGGTGGGCGGATCGGCGACGGCAGCCAGTGGCTGTCGTGGATCGGGCTCGACGACCTGGTGGACGTCTATCACCGTGCCCTGTTCGACGAGGCCCTCCGCGGCCCGGTGAACGCGGTGGCGCCCGCCCCGGTCCGCAATCTCGACTACACCCGCACCCTCGCGCGGGTCCTGCACCGCCCCGCGGTCCTGCCGGTTCCCGGCTTCGGCCCGCGCCTGCTGCTGGGCGAGAGGGGAGCCCGCGAGCTGGCCGAGGCCGATCAGCACGTCGTCCCGACGAGGCTCGCGCTCGCGGGGCACGGGTTCCGGCACCCGGACGTCGAGTCGGTGCTGCGCCACCAGCTCGGCAGGACGGTCGACTCCCCATGAGCGGCGCACACGTTCTTGTGCTGGGAGCGACCGGCTACATCGGTGGCCGATTGACGCCGCGGCTGCTCGCGGCGGGCCACCGCGTCAGGGTGCTGGTGCGGTCCCCGGACAAGCTGCACGACGTGCCGTGGGCGCCCGACGTGGAGATCGTGCGCGGCGATCTGGACGATGCGGAGTCGCTGGCGGGCGCGTTCACCGACATCGACGTCGTCTACTACCTCGTCCACTCGATGGGCGGCGGCACCGAGTTCATCGAAACCGAGCGACGCGGCGCGCAGAACGTGGTCGCGGCCGCGCGGTCCGCGAGCGTGTCGCGGATCGTCTACCTCGGCGGGCTGCACCCCGCCACGTCCGATCTGTCGACGCATCTGCGCTCGCGGACGCAGGTCGGCCAGATCCTCGTCGATTCCGGCATTCCGACGATGGTGCTGCAGGCCGGGGTGGTCATCGGGTCCGGCTCCGCGTCGTTCGAGATGATCCGGCACCTGACCAATCGCCTGCCGGTGATGACGACACCGAAGTGGGTGAACAACCGGATCCAACCGATCGCGGTCCGCGACGTCCTCTACTACCTGATCGCCGCAGCGGATGCCCCACTGCCGCGCAGCCGCAGCTTCGACATCGGGGGACCGGACGTGATGCGCTACGGCGACATGATGAAGGTCTATGCGCAGGTCGCGGGCCTGGCGGCCCGGCGCATCGTGGTGCTCCCTGTGCTGACACCGAGGCTGGCCGGCCTGTGGATCGGGCTGGTGACGCCGATCCCGGCCGCCCTGGGTCGGGCATTGATCGAGTCGCTCCACAATGACGCCGTGGTGGTCGAGCACGGCATCGACGACATCATCCCTCCGCCCACGGAGGGGCTGACCACGTACCGCGATGCGGTGCGTCTGGCTCTCGGCCGCATCGAACGGGGAGAGGTGGAGACCAGATGGGCCAACGCGTCACCGGTGGGGGCACCCTCGGATCCCCTTCCGTCCGATCCGTCGTGGGCTGGGGAGGTGGTCTACACCGACGAACGCAGCAAGGTGTGCGAGGCGGATCAGCAGACGCTGTGGCAGGTGGTCGAGAGCATCGGCGGAGAGAACGGCTGGTACTCGTTCCCACTCGCGTGGGCGGTTCGCGGCTGGCTCGACCGTCTGGTCGGGGGAGTCGGTCTGTCCCGCGGCCGTCGTGACGCGCGCCGGCTCCAGACCGGTGACGCGCTCGACTTCTGGCGCGTGGAGAAGATCGAGCGCGGCACCCTGCTGAGACTGCGCGCGGAGATGCGTGCGCCGGGAGGCGCGTGGTTGGAGTGGCGGATACGCCCCGCAGGCCCCGGCGCCTCTCGGCTCGATCAGCGGGCGATCTTCTTTCCCCGTGGCATCGCGGGACGCGTGTACTGGTACGCGATCCTCCCGTTCCACGGGATCATCTTCAAGGGCATGGTCAACAACATCACGGGCACCGCGGCCCGGCAGCCTGCCGACGAATCCTGAGAGCGACCGAGGTCCCTCACACCGTGCACAGCGGACGGATGTCCTGGCGTCCTCCGGTCGTCGGCGAGGTGAGCACTAGGCATGAGTTGTACCCGCGTGATTCGACGACGGCGCGGATCTCCCGCCACCGCTCGTCCGAGGCGGAGACCGTCCGCGACAGCACGAATCCGGAGAACCGGGCAGGGTCCCCGACCAGCGCCCACGAATAGTCGTCGGCGATGAAGCTCACGACGTAGTTCGTCGGACCGTCCAGTGAGTCCTGGGTCGAGACGCCGGGGAAGCTCACATGCAGTTGTGCGCCGGTCGCGGTGTCATTCACCCGCGCGTTGCCGATGACGCCGTTGTCGCCGCCGGTCCAGGTGGTGCAGTTGTTCTCGACGCGTACGTTCTGCGCGTCGGTCAGTGAGTACACGGCACGGGTGTCGCGGGCACAGTTCAGACTGAACGGCTGGGGCACCGCGGCGAGCTGATGCCAGGTGCCCAGATAGCGCTGTACGTCGAGCCGGGGAACCGGTGCCAACGGCGCGGCGGTGGCGGGCGCCGCGAGAAGCGCGGCGCCCGCGGTTGCGATCAGGCCAACGGTTGCGCGGATGATCGGTTTCTTCACGGCCGTTCCCATCTCCTATTGCGGCATCAGCACGGAATCGATCAGGTACACGGTGGCGTTCGCCGTCTGGACGCCGCCACAGATGACTGCGGCCTCGTTGACCTTCCAGTTGTCGCCGGACCCCGTGACCTCTACCGTGCCACCCTCGACCGTGGTCTGGGTGCCCTCGATGTCGCTCGGGGCGATCCGGCCGGGTACGACGTGGTAAGTCAGGACCTTCGTGAGCGTCGCCGAGTCGGTCTTGAGGCTGTCGATGGTGGCCGGGTCGACCTTGGCGAATGCCGAGTCGACTGGCGCGAACACGGTGAATTGTCCGCCGTCGAGGGTGTCGACCAGGTTCACCTGGGGGTTCAACTGTCCGGACACCGCCGAGGTCAACGTCGTGAGCATCGGGTTGTTGGAGGCGGCCACCGCGACGGGATCCTGCGCCATGCCGTCGACCGAGCCCGGCCCTGTGGGTACCTGCTCGGCGTACCCGGCGCAGCCAGGGCCGACCAACGACGAGGCCGTGGCATCGGCGCCGTCCATGGATTCGGAGGTCTCCATCTGGGGCATCGCGGCCGACTCCGCGGCGGACGAGGAGGTCGAATCATCTGACGAACAGGCCCCGAGCCCGAGCGCGGCAACCGCGCTCACGCCGACCGCCGTCAGGATCTTCCGTTTGCTGGAGTTCATTGCGACGTCCTCTCCGAATGCCGACCTCTCGGGTGGAGGTCCGGTCGCACAGTGCTTCGGAGCGGACGGCACGGCGGATTGGTTCGAGTTGCCGCCCATCCGGACCCTGACTCGTTCCGAAGCACTCATATGCAGAACCTCCCCGCGGGCCGGAACGTCGCCGTGATCGGCAGCGGCGTTGCCGGTCTGACCGCCGCCCACGTCCTGTCTCGGCGGGATCGAGTCGCCCTCTACGAATCCGACGACCGGCTCGGCGGACATGCGCACACGCACGAGTTGACGCTCGACACGGGGCTGTCGGTGTCGGTGGACACCGGGTTCATCGTGCACAACGACCGGACCTATCCCACCCTGCTCCGGCTGTTCGCCGAGCTCGGCGTCGCCACGCAGGAATCGGACATGTCGATGTCGATCCGGTCCGACATCACCGGCCTCGAATATGCCGGTGCGAGGGGCATACGTGGTCTGTTCCCGACCGTCCGTGTCGTCGGCCGCGCGCGGCACTGGCGCATGCTCGCGGAGATCACGAGGTTTCACCGATCCGCCCGCCGTGTCCTCGACGAGCCGACCGACGGGCCCGACTCGGACGAGACGCTCGGTGTCTTCCTCACCCGGCACCGTTTCAGTGGGTACTTTCACGACCACTTCATGACCCCGCTGGTGGCGGCGGTCTGGTCCTGCGACCCGGCGCTGGCCGCGAGCTATCCCGCGCGGTACCTGTTCACCTTTCTCGAGCACCACGGCATGCTGTCCGTCTCCGGTTCGGTTCCCTGGCGGACCGTCACCGGCGGATCGTCGAACTACGTCCGGAAGATCGCTTCCGGGATCGACGAGGTGCTCACCGGCACCGCGGTGACTCGGATCGACCGCCGCGACGGGGTGTGTGTGATCGACTCGACCGGCGACGTCCGCTACTTCGATGCCGCCGTCATCGCCGTGCATCCGCAGCAGGCGCTGGCGATGCTCGGCGACCGCGCCTCCGCGCTCGAGAAGTCCGTGTTGGGTGCGATGCCGTACTCGACCAATCATGCTCAGCTGCACACTGATCAGTCCGTGCTGCCGCGGGCGCGGCGGGCACGAGCCTCCTGGAACTACCTGATCCCCGAGGGCGGCGACGGCCCGCACGGAGTCATCGTCACCTACGACCTGACCCGACTGATGCGCATCGACTCGATCACCGACCGCCGATTCCTCGTGACGCTGGGCGGATCGCACCTGGTGGATCCGGCGTCCGTGATCACGGAGATGACTTACGAGCATCCGATCTACACCCCGGAATCCGTTGCCGCCCAGAAGTGTTTGGTGGACCTCGGATCGGACACGGTTGCGTTCGCCGGCGCCTACCACGGTTGGGGATTCCATGAGGACGGGGCGCTCTCCGGTGTGCGCGCCGCCGAACGGATCGGTGGCATGTGGGATGCGCACGCGGCCGACACGGTTCGGCAGGGCGCGTCATGAACGAGTCCGCCGCCCTCTATGTCACCCGAATCCGGCACGTCCGAACTGAGCCCGTTCGCAACTCCTTCGACTACCGCAGCTACAGCTGGTTCGTCGATCTCGACGCGCTGCCCCGGCCCCCGTGGTGGCTCCGGCCGTTCGCCGGGTTCCGGGCCGAGGACCATCTCGAGTCCGGCGACGGACGAACCCTCCGGGACCGCGTCGACGCGGTGCTGGCCGTGCACGGCATCGACCTACGGGGTGGCCGGGTGACGGCCCTGATGAACGCCCGGGTGCTGGGATACGTGTTCAACCCGCTGAGCCTGTTCTGGTGCCACGACAGCGACGGCGACCTGCGCTGCGTGCTCGCCGAGGTGCACAACACCTACGGGGGTCGGCACTGCTACCTCGTCCGCACCGACCGGCACGGGCGCGCCGAGACCGACAAGCGGTTCTATGTCTCGCCGTTCAACGAGGTTGACGGCATCTACACGATGCAGCTGCCGGAGCCCGGCGCACACCTCGACATTCGTGTGGTGCTGCACCGCGACGGGCGTGCCCCGTTCGCCGCGACGATGCGAGGGCACCGACTGCCCGCGACCACGGTGAACGTCGTGCGCGCACAACTCGCCGCACCGTTGGCCCCGCTTGCGGTCGCGACTCGAATCAGATTGCAGGGCATCAGGTTGTGGGTGCGAGGCGTGCCCCTTGTGCCTCGGCCGGCCGTACACGAGAAGGAGAGGGCGCTGTGACCACGGAGAGTGTGAGGACCGACATCGACGGCCGGATCTGGCCGAATCTCGCGGAAGTCCCGGCGGGGCCTCGCGCGCGGATTCTCGCGGCGGGGGCAGATCGATTGTTCCGCCGCGCGGCCGGTCGCCTCGAGATCCGCGTCGAGTACCCGAACGGCTCGATTGTCGGTGCGGGAGACCGTCGAGACATACTGCCGCGCATGATCATCCGCCGCCCGAATGTGTTCGCCGCCAGGCTCGCCGACAGCGGGCTGATCGGGTTCGGGGAGGCCTACATGGCGGGCGACTGGACCGCCTCGGACCTGGCCGCGGTCCTGACGGCCTTCGCGGCAGACGTGGAGACTCTGGTCCCGCGTCCGCTGCAGCGGCTCCGCAGGATGTTCGTCGCCGCGCCACCCGTTGGCGACCTCGGCAACGAGCAGAACGCACGGTCGAACGCGTCGCGGCACTATGACCTGTCCAACGAGTTGTTCGAGCTCTTCCTGGACGAGACGATGACTTACTCGAGCGCGTTGTTCGACACGGGACCGGTCGGCTGGGCTCAGTTCGCGGATGCGCAGCGCCGCAAGATCGATCGACTGCTCGACGCAGCGGGCGTCGGGCCGGGCACCCGGCTGCTCGAGATCGGCACCGGGTGGGGGGAGCTGTGTATCCGCGCAGCGCAGCGGGGCGCCACCGTTCGCTCGGTCACGTTGTCGACGCAGCAGCAGTCGCTGGCTCGGCGCCGCGTGGCCGAGGCCGGGCATGCCGATTCCGTGCAGATCGACCTGCTCGACTATCGCGCCGTCGACGGCGAGTACGACGCGATCGTCTCGGTGGAGATGATCGAGGCAGTGGGACATCAGTTCTGGGAGACGTACTTCGCCGCGTTGGACCGATTGCTCGCGCCCGAAGGCAAGGTGGCGTTGCAGGCGATCACGATGGCGCACGATCGGATGCTGGCCACCCGGGACACCTACACCTGGGTGCACAAATACATCTTCCCTGGCGGCTGCCTGCCGTCGACCGAGGCCATCGAGGCCGTCACCTCCAGGCACACGACACTCCGGGTGAGGGAGCGGTCGTCGATGGGTCGGCACTACGCGGAAACGCTGCGGTTGTGGAACGAGCGGTTCGCCGCGCGCAGTGCCGACGTCGCCGGGCTCGGCTTCGACGAGGTCTTCCGTCGCATGTGGCGGTTCTATCTCGCATACTCCGAGGCGGGGTTCCGCTCGGGCTATCTCGACGTCCAGCAGATCGTGCTCGATCGCGGGACCGGTGCACGATGAACGCCACGGGGATCACGGGTTTCGTCGCGATCAGTGCGGTCAGCCTGGTGGTGCTGGCCCTGCTGCAGGCCGTCACGTTCGCCATAGGCCGCAAGATCGGGCGGTACAACGTGGTCGACGTGTCGTGGGGCCTTGGCTTCGTCCTGGTCGCGGCGGTGGCCGCGAGTGTCGGCGGGGGCGACCTGTCCCGTCGTGTCCTGCTGCTGATTCTGGCCGCGGTGTGGGGTCTGCGCCTGACCTGGCACATGCACACCAAGTCCAGGGGTCGCGGCGAAGACCCCCGGTACGAGGACCTGTTGGCGCGATCGCCGGGACACCGCACGGTGACGGTGATCAGGAAGATCTTCCTCACCCAGGGACTCGCGCAGTGGTTCGTCTCGCTGCCGCTGCAACTGTCAGCGGTTCTCGGCGCCACCCGCGGCCCCGGACTCGCGGTTGCCGGCCTCGGCGTCGCGGTGTGGCTCGTGGGATTCGTGTTCGAGGCGGTCGGGGACCGCCAGCTCGCGCGCTTCAAGGCGGAGCCCGCCAACCGTGGCCGGATCATGGACGTCGGGCTGTGGGCGTGGACGCGGCATCCGAACTACTTCGGCGACGCGTGCGTGTGGTGGGGGCTGTGGCTGGTGACCGCGAGCGTCTGGCCCGGGCCGGTCACAGTCCTCTCCCCGCTCCTGATGACCTACTTCCTCGTATACGCCACCGGGGCCGGGCTTCTCGAGAAGTCGATGGCACGGCGCCCGGGCTACGTCGAGTATCAGAGGCGCACCGGGTTCTTCTTCCCCCGCGTGCCCCGCCCGTCCTAGGCGTCCAGCCCGCCCAGCAACCGGGCCAGGTCGTCGAGCACCGCCGGGTCCTCGATGGTCGAGGGCACGGTGTACTCGTCGTGGTCGGCGATCTGTCGCATGGTCTTGCGCAGGATCTTCCCGGAGCGGGTCTTCGGCAGGGCCTGCACGACGGTGACATCGCGGAACGTCGCGACCGCGCCGATCTGATCGCGCACCATGGCCACCAGCTCCACCCGCAGCTGCTCCGGGTCGATGTCGGCGCCGGCCTTGAGCACGACGTAGCCGCTCGGCCGCTGCCCCTTGAGCTCGTCCTTGATCCCGATCACCGCGCACTCGGCGACGGCGGCGTGCCCGGCGACGACGGCCTCCATGCTTCCGGTCGAAAGGCGATGTCCCGCAACGTTGATGACGTCATCGCTGCGGCCGAGCACGAATACGTACCCGTCGGAGTCGATGTACCCGGAATCGCCGGTCAGGTAGTAGCCGGGGAACGTCGCCAGGTAGGACTTGACGTACCGGTCCTCGTCGCGCCAGAGACCGGCCAGCGTGCCGGGCGGCATCGGCAGCTTGATGACGATGTTGCCCTCGGTGCCTGCCTGCACCGGCGCGCCCTCCCCGTCCAGGATCTCGACCAGATAGCCCGGCACCGGCACGGTGGGGGAGCCCGCCTTGATCGGCATAGGCTCGAGCCCGCGCAGGTTCGCGCAGATGGCCCATCCGGTCTCGGTCTGCCACCAGTGGTCGATCACCGGGACGCCGAGCTTCTCGGTGGCCCACTCGTAGGTGTCTGGGTCCAGCCGCTCACCGGCGGCGAACAGCGTCTCGAGTGAGGAGATGTCGTACTTCGCAAGCTCTTTCGCCTCGGGATCGACCTTGCGGATCGCCCGGATCGCGGTCGGTGCGGTGAACAGCGCCCGCACGCCGTGGTCGCCGATCACGCGCCAGAACGCACCCGCGTCGGGGGTCCCGACCGGCTTGCCCTCGTAGAGCACCGTCGTCGCGCCGACCAGGAGCGGCCCGTACACGATGTACGAGTGTCCGACGACCCAGCCGACGTCGGAGGCCGTCCACATCACCTGACCCGGGCCGATGTCGTACAGGTTGCGCATCGACCAGGCCAGCGCCACCGCGTGGCCGCCGTTGTCACGGACCACGCCCTTCGGCTTTCCTGTGGTGCCGGAGGTATACAGGATGTAGAGCGGATCGGTCGCGGCCACCGACACGCAGCCGGCGGGCTCGGCGGCTGCGACCGCCGCGTCCCAGTCCAGCCAGCCCGCGACGTCACTCGCCGATCCCGGGATCTGCTCGCGGTCCTTGACGATCACGGTGGCGGGCGCGTTCGCGGTCAATCCGAGTGCCCGCTCCACGATGGGCAGGTACTCGATGGTCCGGCCCGGTTCGAGTCCTCCTGACGCGGTGATCAGTGCCTTCGGCTCGGCGTCGTCGATGCGGGCGGCCAGTTCCGCGGCCGCGAAGCCGCCGAACACCACGGAGTGGACCGCGCCGATGCGGGCGCACGCGAGCATCGCGATCGCGGCCTCCGGGATCATCGGCATGTACACGATCACCCGGTCGCCCGCCGTCACGCCCTGCGCGACCAGTGCACCCGCGAAACGCGATACCTCGTCGAGCATCTCGGCGTAGCTGTAGGTGCGGGTGGTGCCCAGCATCGCGGAGTCGTAGATCAGCGCCGCCTGCTCGCCACGGCCTGCGGCGACGTGCCGGTCGAGGGCGTTGAAGCAGGTGTTCAGTGTGGCACCGGGAAACCAGCGGTACATCGGGGCGTCGGAGTCGTCGAGGGCGCGGGTGGGGGCGACAGCCCAGTCGACGGCGGCGGCGGCGTCCAGCCAGAAGCTCTCCGGTTGCTCGACGCTCTCACGGTAGGCCTCGGCGTAACTCATCGACTCGGGTCCTCTCATCGCTCCGCGGGTGTGACGCGCACTACACACTAGGTGACCGGGTAGGTGCGGCAGTGCGATTGGTTCGGCCATGGACGTCGCCTGCGCCGGGCGGCAGCGAAGCGTCGGTGAACGGCCGGCGAAGCCCGAGCTACCGCTCGCCCCGACGAACCGACGTACCGTGGACGCATGACTCTTCTCGCCGAAGATCTGCTCCTGCTCCTGCTCGACGACGAATCCGGCAAGCCGCTGATCGACAGCACCGCGCTGCCCAGGGCGTTGGCCGGTGCCGTCCTCCTCGAACTCGCGCTGAACGGCGTGGTTCACCCGGCCGGGGAGGGGGAGGAGGTGAAGAAGGGCCGGCTCGTGCTGAGCGAGGACGCGGCGCCCGAGGACCCGATCCTCGCGGGTGCGGTCGCCCGGATCCGGGAATCGAAGCCGCTGAAGCCGGAGCGCGCGATCGAGAAGATCGATCAGCGGCTCCGCGAGGCCCTTCTCCAACGGATCGTGGACAGGGGCTGGGTCCGCGAGTCGAAGGGGCGCCTGCTCGGGATCTTCCCCACCACTGTGTGGCCCGCGGTCGACGAGAGCCACGAGCGCGCTGTCCGCGACGAGCTACACGCGGCATTGGTGGACGGCGCAAACCCGACCGAGCGGACCGCTGCGCTGATCTCGCTGCTCTCCGCCGTCGACGCGGCAACCAAGGTCGTCACCGACGGTGACCGTCGCGCAATCAAGAAGCGGGCCAAGGAGATCGCCGACGGTGAGTGGGCGGGGGTGGCGGTTCGCAGGACGGTCGAGGCCGTGAACGCGGCGATCGTGGTGGCGGTGATCATCCCCGCGACCGCGGCGGGCGGAGCCTCCTGATGCGCGGGAAGGTCGCGCTGGTCGCCGGCGCGACCAGGGGCGCGGGCCGGGGGATCGCCACCGAGCTTGGTGCGGCGGGCGCCACCGTCTACGTCACCGGCCGCACCAGTGGGTCGGAGCGGTCGGAGATGAACCGGCCGGAGACGATCGAGGAGACCGCGGCCCTCGTGGACGCCGCGGGCGGTCACGGGATCCCGGTCCGGGTCGACCATCTGGTGCCTGATGAGGTGCGCGAACTGGTGGACCGGATTCGGGACGAGCAGGGCGCCCTGCACGTGTTGGTCAACGACATCTGGGGAGCCACCGAGATGGAGTGGGACAAGACGGTGTGGGAGTCCTCCCTCGAGGTGGGCCTGCGGTACCTGCGGCTCGGCGTCGACACCCACGCCGTCACAAGCCACTTCGCGATCCCGCTCCTCCTGGAGACCCCCGGCGGCCTGGTCGTCGAGGTGACCGACGGGACCGACGAGTACAACGCCGCCAACTATCGGGTGTCGTTCTTCTACGACCTGGCCAAGGCAGCGGTCAGCCGGATGGCGTTCGCTCTTGCCCACGAGCTGGGCCCGCGCGCTGCGACCGCGGTCCTGGTCACGCCGGGCTGGCTGCGGTCGGAGATGATGCTCGACAACTTCGGTGTCAGCGAATCGAACTGGCGCGACGCCACCGAGCGGATCCCGCATTTCGCCATCTCGGAGAGCCCCAGCTATGTGGGTAGGGGGGTCGCGGCGCTCGCTCGGGATCCCGATGTCGCGCGCTGGAACGGGCAGTCGCTCTCGAGTGGACAGCTGGCGCGGGAGTACGGCTTCACCGATCTCGACGGGAGCAGGCCCGATGCGTGGCGCTACCTGGTCGAGGTCCAGGATCCCGGCAAGCCTGCCGACACCACCGGATATCGCTGATGCTTCAGCGTGGCATGCCCAGGTTGCGGTAGCGCGCGATCCTGGCCGCGTACCGATCAGCGGCGGGCAGATCGACCAGGCCGGACAGCTCCCTGGCGATCGCCTCGCCGACCCGCTTGGAGAACCCGATCGGCTCGTCCGCCGCGTCGGGCATCTCCGGGATGATCGCGTCGATGATGCCGTCGCGCAGCAGGTCCAGCGAGCGGATGCCCTGTGCGGCAGCCATCTGCGGCGCGTGCGTGGTGTCGCGGTGCACGATGGCGCTCGCGCCCTCGGGGGGAAGCGGTGCGAGCCAACCGTTCTGTGCGGACAACACCCGGTCCGCAGGCAGCAGTGCGAGCGCGCCGCCGCCGGTGCCCTGTCCGAGCAGCACCGAGACGGTGGCCGTGTCGAGGGTGACCAGGTCGGCGAGGCAGCGCGCGATCTCCGGGGCCAGCCCCTTCTCCTCGGCCTCCTTCGACAGCGAGGCGCCGAGCGTGTCGATGACAAGCACCAGCGGGATCCGTAGTTCCTCGGCGAGTTTCATCGCCCGCCTCGCCTCGCGGAGCGCGGCCGGACCCATCGTGTGTTCCGGGGACTGACCACTGCGGTCCTGGCCGAACAGCACGCACGGCGCCCCCCGGAATCGCGCCAGCGACACCAGCACGGTCTTGTCCGCCTCGCCCTGTCCGGTGCCGCTGAGCGGGATCTGCTCGGTGGCCGCGTACCGCAGCAGTTGCCGGATGCCGGGGCGGTCGGTACGGCGCGAGAGCATCACCGACTGCCATGCGGGCACGTCCGGGATGACGGCGGGCTCGGGATGCGGGTCCTGCCACCGCCCGGTCTCGCCGGTCATCACCCGCAACGCGCGATGAACCAGGTGCCGCAACCACTCCGGTGCCACGACACCGTCGATGACCCCGCTGTTGTAGAGGTTCTCCGCGGTCTGCACGCCCTCGGGGAACTTCTCGCCGTACAGCGCCTGATAGACCCGCGGACCAAGGAAACCGATCAGCGCCCCCGGCTCGGCGATCGTGACGTGTCCGAGCGAACCCCAGGACGCGAACACCCCGCCGGTCGTCGGGTTGCGCAGGTACACCAGGTAGGGCAGGTGTGCGGCTTTGTGCACGGTGACCGCCGCCGCGATCTTCACCATCTGCACGAAGGCGAGGGTGCCCTCCTGCATCCGGGTGCCGCCCGACGTCGGGGACGCCAGCAGCGGCAGACGCTCGGCGGTCGCCCGCTCGATCGCGGTGACGATCCGCTCGGCGGCGGCGACGCCGATGGACCCGGCGAGGAAGCCGAACTCGCAGGCGATCACCGCGACCCGGCGACCCCGAACCGTCCCGACTCCGGTGATCACGGACTCGTCGAGGCCGGTCTTGGCGGCGGCCGCGTCGAGGTCGGCGCGATAGGAGGCGTTCGCCTCGACCGACACCGGTGGCCGGTCCCAGGACTCGTAGCTGCCGGAATCGAGTACCAGGTCCAGGATCTGCTGGGCCGACAATCGCACGGTCATGGCCCGACCCTAGCGCCCGAATGCCTCCCGCCAGGACACCGTCTTGCCGACCCGCAGGATCGAGCGCTGGTAGATCTTCGCGGCGACGAGGGAAAGCGCAACGGTGACTGCGATCATCAGCACGATGGTGCCGATCACCTGCGCCGGGCCGGTCACTCCGGCCGCGATCCGCAGTGGCATCAGGACCGCGGAGAACGGCGGGATCCAGCTCAGCACGTTGCTCAGCGTGCCGTCCGGGTCGCCGACCGCGGAGAAGGCGGTGAAGAACATCGCCATGATCAGCAGCATCAGGGGCATCGTGGTGGAGTTCACGTCCTCCTGGCGCGAGACCATCGAGCCGGCCGCGGCGTAGAGCACCGCGAAGAACGTGAAGCCGAGGACGAACCAGCCGAGGGTGCTCGCGAACACGCCGAGCGCGGTGCCGGTGACCGTCAGGACGCCGGTCGCGAGTCCGGCTCCGACCCCGGCGATCCCATACGCCGTCAGCTGTACAAGCCCGACCGCGCCGATGCCGATGACCTTGCCCCACAACAGTTGCAGCGGGCGAAGGGTGGACAGCAGCAGCTCGACCACCCGGCTGGACTTCTCCTCCACGACGCCCATCGCGACGTACATGCCGAAGCCCAGGATCTGCATGTACAGCAGGATCACCGCGGCGATGGACATCGCGACGCGCTGACCCTCCTCCGGGTCGGGCGGGTCGATCGACTCCACGGTGACCACGGCCGCACCGACGTCCGCGCTCAGCTGCGCGACGTCGACGCCCTGGGCCGTCAGCGCCCGTTGCTGCGCCTGGCCCGTCACCGCGACGTCGACGACGGTGCGCAGCCCGGCGTCGATCTCGGATTCGGTGATCGCGGTGGCGGATCCGTCCGAGTCCGGGATGAGGGCCAGGTCCAGGTCGCCGCTGCCGACGTGATCTCGGGCGGTCTGTTCGTCGGGGATCTCGGACACCTCGACGGGTGTGCCCACCTGTTCCCCGGCGGCCACCAGGGCCTGGGACAGCGACTGGTCGCCGACCAATCCGATGGCGGCGCGGTCGGCGTCGTCGCCGCCGGAGAAGATCGAGTACCCGACGATGCCGCCGACGATGGCGATCAGGATGACCAGGTTGCTGATCAGGAAGCTCTTCTTGCGGACCTGGGTGAGGAACTCGCGCGTGGCGACCAGGCGTATTGCGCGGGCGGTCGACAGTGTCTTCTGGTCGTTCTGCAGGCTCCACTCCCTGGTCATGCCGCGACCACCTCTCGGAACAGTTCGGTGAGGGACGGGCGGTGCAACGAGAACTCGTGTACCGGACCGGTTTTCAGGGCGGCGGCGAGGATCGCCTGGTCGTCCGCGCCCGGCTCGAGCGTCAGCACGGTGCGTCCGTCGGAGTGGCTGACCGTGTTCACCCCGGCCAGGTGCCGTGCCCAGTCCGTGCCCGCGCCGGGGGCGTGCACGACGAGCTGGGTGTTCTCGCCGCCGCGCAGCTCGTCGACGGTGCCGATCGCGCGCATCTTGCCGTGTTTGATGATGCCGACGCGGTCGCACAGTCGCTGCACCAGGTCGAGCTGGTGGCTGGAGAAGATCACCGGCACCCCGGTCTTCGCCTTCTCGATCAGCACGTCGCTCATCACGTCCACCGCGACCGGGTCGAGCCCGGAGAACGGTTCGTCCAGGACCAGCACCGCCGGGTCGTGCACCAGCGCCGCAGCCAACTGGACCCGCTGCTGGTTGCCAAGGCTCAGCGAGTCGACGGTGTCACCGACGCGTTCCGCGATACCGAGGCGCTCGGTCCAGCGGGCCACCGCCGACCTCGCCTCGGCGCGTGAGAGTCCGTGTAGTTCGGCGAGGTACGAGAGCTGGGCGCCGACCTTCATCTTCGGGTAGAGGCCGCGCTCCTCAGGCATGTATCCGATGGTGCGGCGCACGTCCAGATCGACGGGCCTGCCGCCGAGTCGCACCTCGCCGGAATCGGCGGCGAGCACCCCGAGCGCGATCCGCATGGTGGTGGTCTTGCCCGCGCCGTTGCTGCCGACGAAACCGAAGATCTCGCCCGGCCGCACCTCGAAGCTGAGGTCGTCGAGCGCGACCACGTCGCCGTAGCGCTTGGAGATGCGGTCGATGCTGAGGGTGTGCTTGTCGGTCACGCTGCCTCCATAAGGAATTCGTCGGACTCGGGATCGGGATCGGGTCGGCTCCAGGCCAGGATCATGGTGGGCGAGCAGCCGCCGATCATCAGCGTGGTGAGGGCGAGCGATCCGCCGGTGTAGGCCATCGTGGTGTGGCTGCCCTCGGTGATCACGCTGCCGACGATCAGGTAGGTCACCGGGATCATCATCAGCGACTGGGTGATGCTCAGTCCGGTGGAGCGGGCGGCGTTCTGCTGCTGCACCTCCCACTCGTCGAGGGTCCCGGTTGGAGCGTCGCCGAGGCGGCCGGAGACGATCTGCAGCGCGATCCAGATCGGGAAAAACAGCGTCATGGCGGGTAGCCACAGCAGTGGGGCGCGCTCGAAGAAGTGGCACAGCACCCCGACCGCGAGCATGAACGCGAAGGTTGCGGCGAGCGCGATCACGAGGATTCGGCGGCGGTGCCGGGTGCGCCAGCCGGGCAGCATGTGCCGCCACTTCTCGGAGTTCGCGAGGAACCTCCTGGCGCGGTGCGCCTGATAGCGCTCGACGAGGTTCAGCTCAGGCATCTCGGTTCGCTCCTGACTCGCGTGGTCGGTAGAGCTCGGTGGACAGCGGCGTGAACTCGGTCCGCGAGAACACCGCCTCGATCGGCAGGCCGAACACCTCGCAGATCCGCATCGCCAGGTCGAGGCTCGGGTAGTGGTCGCCGCGTTCGAGCGCGCCAACGGTCTGGGGGTTGACCTCGATGAGTTCCGCCAGCCGGACCCGGCTCATCGAGCGCTCGGCCCGCAGCACCGCGATGCGGTTGAAGATGGGGCGCGATTCGCCACGTCGTACCGGGCTCATGCATCAGATTGTTGGGAAAACACAACAGTCTGTCAAGTAGTCCCCATGGCCGGAGAGTGAGTCCTACTCGATGTAGTACGGTTCGCCCATGCGCGTCGGCCCAGGTGAGAAGCTCTCTCGCCGTGTGCGCTGCGCGTCCGTCGGTTCGACCACCGCGGCCGTGGCCGTTGCCGCGCACGGCGTGGGCGGCGGTGGACTGCCCACCGGATCCACCCTCATGCTCCTCGTCGGATTCTCCGCGGTGCTGGTCGCCGTGATGGCCGCCGTCCCCGTGCTTCGCCGTGGGGGACCGGCGCTGGTCCCGATCTTGGCGGTCGGGCAGCTCGGCGCTCACACCACTCTGGCGTTCGGCGGCGGCGGTCACCACGCGGACATGGCCTCGGGGCCGATCGGCGGCATGAGCCCGCAGATGCTCGCCGCGCACGCGGTCGCGATCGGCGTCTGTGCCGCACTCATCGCTGCGGCCGAACGGATCGGCCCGCGCACGGAGGCCGCGTTGCGCGCGGTCGTCGCCGCGCTCGTCGTCGCCATCCCCGTCCTCGAACGACCCCGCAGCTGGCAACCCGTCGCCGAGGTGAACCCGCTCGTGTCCGCGCTCTGCCGCGTGTCGGTATCGCGGCGCGGCCCACCGCTTTTCGTCTGATCACACCTCACCCCACCGCGTAACCACGGCCGCCTGGCCGGGGCGCGGTCTCTCGCGGTTCCCATGGGGTTCCGCGCACCCAAAGTCTGATCGACGAAAGCGATGTCATGACCATCACCACCGACCCCGGTGTGCCCAAATCCACGCCGCCGGGCACCGAATCCCAGGCGCTGCGCAAGCTCCTGCTGCGGCTGCACTTCTATGCGGGCGTGTTCGTCGGCCCGTTCCTCCTGGTCGCGGCCCTGACGGGATTCGTCTACGCGTTCGCACCGACGCTGGAGAAGCTCGTGTACGGGAACTACCTCGAGGCGCCCGCCTCGGATAGTCCGCTGCCCGCGTCCGAGCAGTTGCAGGCCGCACTCGACGGCCGCGACCCGTCCACTCTGCTGTCGCTGCAGACCGCCGAGGCGGGTGGCTCGAGCCGAGTGGTGTTCGCGGACCCGAGCGTCGGCTCGGGGGAGACCACCGTCTTCGTTGACCCGGGCAGCGGCGACGTGCTCGGAGCGCTGGCGACGGACTCCGGCGACCTGCCGCTGCGGGCCTGGCTGTCGGCGTTGCACAAGAATCTGCACCTGGGTGAGGTCGGCAACCTCTACAGCGAGCTGGCCGCATCCTGGCTCGGCGTGATCGCGCTGGCCGGTCTGTACCTGTGGTGGACCAAGTTCCGCCGCGACCGCGCGAGCGGCGGCCGGGGCCGGTTGCTGACGGTGGACCGGTCGGTGACCGGTCGAAGGAGCACGCTGAACTGGCACGGGGTCGTCGGTGCCTGCGCCGCGATCGGGCTGATCTTCCTCTCGATCACCGGACTGACCTGGTCGGACCACGCCGGCAAGAACGTGAAGACGCTCCGGACGGAGATGAGCTGGACCACCCCGAAGCTGGACACCGCGCTCGGGGTCGCCCCTGCGGCGCCCGCGGGCGAGCATGCAGGGCACGGCGCACCGGCCGCCCCGGTCGCCGACGGCGCGCCGGTTGACCCGTCGGCCGTGGACGGCGTGCTGGCGGTGGCCCGCGATCGGGGCCTGACCGGCTCGCTGTCCGCGACGATCCCGGCCAGCGCCTCGAAGGCCTGGACGGTGAAGGAGACCGCGACCGGCGGCGATTCGATCGCGGTCGACGCCGCGACGATGCAGGTCACCGACGAGCTCCGGTTCGCGGACTGGCCGCTGGCGGCCAAGCTGAGCCAGTGGGGGATCGCAGGCCACATGGGCACCCTCTTCGGCTTCGCCAACCAGCTGCTGCTCGGGGCGCTCGCGCTGTCGCTGATCACCCTGATCGTGACCGGCTACCGGATGTGGTGGCAGCGACGTCCCCGCCGCTCGGAGGGCTTCGCGCTCGGCACCGTGCCGCGCCGCGGCGCCCTGCGGCGGCTGCCCTGGCCCGCGATCGGTGGCATCGCGGTGGTCGCGGTGGCCGTCGGCATCTTCGTGCCGCTGCTCGGCCTCTCGCTCCTCGGCTTCCTCATCGTGGACGTGTTGCTGGGGCTGCGTTCGAGGCGGCAACCGGCATGAGGCGGGCGGCGATCGCCCTGCTGCTGGCCCTGGGCGCGGTCGTGCTGACCGCACCGGTGGCGTCCGCGCACTCCGAACTGCTGTCCACGTCTCCCGCTCGCGACGGCGTGCTGGCGGAGGCGCCCACCGAGGTGGTGTTGACCTTCTCCACCGCGGTGCAGAAGACGGGTGCCGCGATCGTGGTCACCACTGCGGACGGGACCCGGCTCGACGACGGTCCGGTCACGCGCGATGGCGCCAGGATGATCCAGCGGGTGAAGTCGGGCTCCGGGTCCGTCAACGTCCGCTGGCGGGCGGTGTCCGACGACGGGCACCCGCTCACCGGGACGTTCGGCTACCAGGTGGGCGCGCCCTCCGGGGACGCGGCCGCCGCGACGACGCCTGCGCCGGTATCGGCTGCGCAGGCGCCCGCCGAGCGGCCGCCTGCCGCGGAATCATCGCCGCTGTACCGCCGCCTGCTCGGGCCGGCCGCCCTGGTGATCGCCGGGCTCGTGCTCGCGATCGTCGCGTGGCGCTCCGGAAAGCACTCCAAGACAAACGAACCCGTATCGAAGGAACATCAATCATGAGCAACCACCTTTTCTCTCGCCGACGGATGCTGGCCGCGGGCGCCGCTCTGTCCATGGGACTCGCACTCGCGGGCTGCTCGTCGGACTCCGACAGCTCTGCCGACAACGCGCGTCCGGCCGCCGAGTCGGTGACCCTGACCGAATCCTGGGTGAAGGCGGCCGACAGCGGGATGACCGCCGCCTTCGGCACCCTCGTCAACGAATCCGGGACCGACGCGACCCTGGTCTCGGTGAGCAGTCCGATCTCGCCCGCCGTGGAGGTGCACGAGATGGCGATAGGCCCCGACGGGTCCATGGTGATGCAGAAGAAGGAGGGCGGGGTGACCATCCCCGCCTCGGGTACGCACAAGCTCGAGCCCGGGGCTGACCACATCATGTTCCTCCAGCTGCCCGCTCCGGTGAAGGCGGGCACCGACGTCCCGCTGACACTCACCTTCGGCGACGGGTCCACCTCCGAGGCCACCGTCCAGGTACGGGATTTCACCGGAGCCAACGAGAGCTACGAAGGGAATCATGGCTGAGCTGAGCAGGCGCCGCCTGCTCAGCGCCGGGGCCGTCGTTCTCGGCGGCACCGGCCTGGCCTGGGGCGCACGCGAGGTCACGCTCGACCAGGAGCAGCAGCAGCCGGCGGTGCCGTCGGTGTCCACAGCATCGGAGGTCGAGCCGTTCTATGGCACGCACCAGGCGGGCATCGCGACGGCGCCGCAGGCGCACTCGACGTTCGTCGCGCTCGATCTCCGACCGGAGGTGGACCGGGCCGCGCTGATCCGGTTGCTGAAGGTGTGGACCGAGGACGCGGCCCGGCTCACCGAGGGCCGAGCGGCGCTGGCGGACACCGAGCCGGACCTGGCCACCGAGCCGACCCGGCTCACTGTCACGGTCGGGTTCGGCCCTGGTGTCTTCCGCGCAGGCAACGTCGAGCACATGCGCCCTGCGTGGCTGCGACCGCTGCCCCCATTCGCGGTGGACCGGCTCGAGGACCGGTGGAGCGGAGGGGATCTGCTGCTCCAGGTCGGTGCGGAGGATCCGGTCACCGTGGCGCACGCGTTGCGGGTACTGCTCAAGGGTGCGGCGGGATTCGGCACGGTGCGCTGGACCCAGCGCGGCTTCCGCCGGGCCCGCGGCACGCAGGCTCCCGGCACCACGATGCGGAACCTGTTCGGTCAGGTGGACGGCACGGTGAACCCGTCGCCCGGTACCGCGGACTTCGCGGATCTGGTCTGGGACACCGGGTCAGGGCAGGCGTGGATGGCGGGCGGCACCTCGGCTGTCATCCGGCGCACCCACCTCGACCTTGACGAGTGGGACAAGGTGGACCGGCCGGGACGCGAGCAGTCGGTGGGGCGCAGGCTGTCGGACGGGGCGCCGCTGACCGGCGACTCCGAGCACGACGAGCCCGACTTCGCCGCGGTGGGCGCGAGCGGGTTTCCGGTGATCCCGGAGTTCTCGCACATCGCCAGGGCCAGGTCGGCGGACCCGCGGCAGCGGATCCATCGGCGCGGGTACAACTACGACGAGGCGCCTGCCGGGGGCGAGATCTCGGACTCGGGCCTGATCTTCGTCTGCTACCAGGCCGACGTCGATGCTCAGTTCGTGCCTATCCAGCAACGCCTTTCGGAGCTGGACATGCTGAACCAGTGGACCACGCCGATCGGGTCCGCGGTTTTCGCGATCCCGCCCGGATGTGCCAAGGGTGGCTACATCGGCCAGCAGCTCTTCGGTAGCTGATCAGGTTTCCGTGAGCTGACCGCCGTCCATCCGCCACCGGCGGGTGCTGCGCATCGTGTCCAGCATCCGCCGGTCGTGGGTGACGAGCAGCAGCGTGCCCTCGTATTCGTCCATCGCGCGCTCGAGCTGCTCGATGGCGGGCAGGTCCAGGTGGTTGGTCGGCTCGTCGAGGACCAGCAGGTTCACCCCGCGGGCCTGGAGCAGTGCCAGTGCGGCCCTGGTGCGTTCGCCGGGGGAGAGCGAGCTCGCCGCCCGCAGGACGTGCGCGCCGCGCAGGCCGAACTTGGCGAGCAGGGTGCGCACCTCGGCGTCGGGCCAGTCGGGGATCTGGGCGCCGAACGCCGCCGCCAGGGCCTCGTCGCCCTCGAACAGGCCGCGGGCCTGGTCGACCTCACCGACCGCGACGCCGGACCCGAGTGCCGCGGTGCCCTCGTCGGGAACGAGCTTGCCGAGCAGCAGCCGCAGTAGTGTCGTCTTGCCCGAACCGTTCGGCCCGGTGATGAGAACCCGGTCGCCCCATTCGATCTGGGCGCTGATCGGTCCGAGCCGGAATGTTTCACGCTGAACAACCGCGCCGCTCACGGTGGCCACCATGGTGCCGCTTCGCGGGGCGTCCGCGATCTGCATCCGCAGTTCCCACTCCTTGCGCGGCTCCTCGACGACCTCGAGTCGCTCGATGCGGCGCTGTGTCTGCCTGGCCTTCGCGGCCTGCTTCTCGGTGGACTCGGAGCGGGCCTTGCGTCCCATCTTGTCGGAGTCGGCGCCCTTGGCCTTCCGCCGTGCGTTGCGGACACCGTGCTCGAGCCAATTGCGCTGCATCTGAGCGCGATCCTCGAGACCGGACTTGGTGTCGGCGTACTCCTCGAAGCGTTCCCGCGCGTGCTGGCGGGCGATGGCGCGCTCCGCGAGGTAGGCCTCGTAGCCGCCGTCGTAGACCGCGATCTGCTGCTGGGCGAGATCGAGTTCGACGATTCCGGTCACGGTCCGCGCCAGGAACTCTCGATCGTGGCTGACCACCACGATGCCGGTGCGGGCCTCCTCGACGAACCGTTCGAGGCGTTCGAGGCCGTCGAGGTCCAGGTCGTTGGTCGGCTCGTCGAGCAGCAGCACGTCGTATCGGGAGAGCAGCAGCGAGGCCAGTCCCGCCCGTGCGGCCTGGCCGCCGGACAGTGCGGTCATCTCCGCGTCGAGCCCGACGTCAAGGCCGAGGTCGCTCAGCACCTTCTCGGCGCGCTCGGACAGGTCGGCGCCGCCGAGGCCGAGCCACCGCTCGAGCGCGTGCGAGTACCGGTCGTCGCCGCCGTCCTCCGCGAGCGCCTCCGCGGCCGCGTTCATCTCCTCCTCGGCCCCGGTGACGCCGGTGCGCCTGCCGAGGAATCCTTCGACGCTCTCGCCTGCGAGGCGCTCGGGTTCCTGGGTGAGATAGCCCACGGTGGCGTGCGGCGGGCTGAGCGTCACCGCGCCCTCGATGTCGGCGGTGCTGTGTCCGGACAGGATGGAGAGCAGGGTCGACTTGCCCGCGCCGTTGGCGCCCACCAGCCCGATCACGTCGCCGGGGGCCACGACGAGGTCGAGCCCGGAGAAGAGGGTGCGCTCGCCGCGGGATGCGGACAGCCCGTCGGCGTGCAGTGTTGCGGTCATGGCGACGATTGTCTCAGTCGCGCGGGGAACAAGGCGCCGACGGCCGGAGTTGTCCGTTGCATGACCTCTGTGAGCTCTCTCCCGAACGTGACGTTGAACGACGGCAACACCATCCCGCAGCTCGGCTTCGGCGTGTGGCAGGTGCCCGACGACGAGAGCTACTCGGCTGTCACCAGCGCGTTGAGCATCGGCTACCGGAGCATCGACACCGCGGCCATCTACCGCAACGAGGTGGGCACCGGCCGGGCGATCGCGGACTCCGGGGTGGCGCGGGACGAGTTGTTCATCACCACCAAGCTGTGGAACGGCGCGGAGGAGACCTGGACGGCGGACTCGGTTCGCCGCGAGTTCGACGCCTCCCTCGAGCGCCTCGGCCTCGATTACCTCGACCTGTACCTGATCCACTGGCCTCGCGCGGCGCGCGAGGACTACATCGCCATCTGGCGTGCCTTCGCCGAACTGAAGGCGGAGGGACGGGTGCGCTCCATCGGGGTCTCCAACTTCCAGCCTGCGCAGCTGAGCCGCATCATCGACGAAACGTCCGTGATCCCTGCCGTAAACCAGATCGAGCTGCATCCCTACTTCGCGCAGCCGGAGCTGCGGGCGTTCCATGCCGAGCATGGCATCGTCACCGAGGCGTGGTCGCCGCTCGGTCAGGGCGGCGCGCTGCTCGAGGACCCCGCACTGGCTCGGATCGCCGAGAAGTATCAGCGCTCCACCGCGCAGGTGGTGCTGCGGTGGCACCTGCAGATCGGCAACGTCGTCATTCCGAAGTCCGTGACGCCGTACCGGATTCGGCAGAACATCGACGTCTTCGACTTCGAGCTCGACGCGGATGACCTCACTGCGATCGCCGGCCTGGACGCAGGCAACCGGCTGGGGCCGGATCCGGACGAGTTCGATATGTGAAGGTGTCGCGTTTTCTGACGTAGACCGCCCCGGATCGCGGCCCCTTTGTGGGGTCGTGGTCCGGGGCGGTGCTTGTTGTGCGTGGGGTCAGCTCGCGAGTAACAGCTGATTTCGGTTGTGGGCGGGGATGGGTTTTCGCTCGTGGTCTAGCCAGTTCGGGGGTGTGAACCAAGGGTGTTGGTCGTCGCCGATGTGGACCTGCCAGTCGCCTTTGTGGATGAGTGTGTGGTGGAACCTGCAGAGCAGTACCAGGTTCGAGAGTTTGGTTTCGCCGCCGTCCGACCAGTGGTGGATGGGGGTACCGCCCTGCACGAAGTGCTTGGGGGAGGGTGGCCGTCGGTCCAGGCGGCGGGGCGGCCGCATCCGGGGAAGGCGCATCCGCAGTCGCGGGCGTCGAGTGCGCGGCGGAGTCGGCGGGGGATGGTGCGGGTGGTGCGGCCTACGTTGAGTGGGTTGCCGTCGTCGTCCATGACGATCGGGGTGATCGAGGCGTCGCAGGAGAGGGTGACGGCGAGGCGGAGGCCGATCGGTCCGAGCCAGGGCATCCATGCGGGGCCTCGGCGGATGAAGGACGAGCCGCTTCGGACCGAGTCTTGGCGCGCTCCGTCCTTTGGTGTCTCCGCGGGTCCGGCGCCTGAGCAGCGGGTTGCGTTCGCGAGGTCTCCGAGACCGACGAAGACGGTCATGTGGGGCCGCTCGCCGCCCTCGCCGGGGGCGGCGCCGGAATCGAGGTAGTGGCGGACGATGTCTGCGAAGGCGTCGGCGCGTCGCTGGGGTGCGGAACGGGAGTCGGGTTCACGATCGCCACTGGTGGTGTTGCGGCCGGGCTGTGGCTTGGACAGTGCGGACAGGGCGGTCATCAGTTGCTCGCCGGTGGCCTTGTCGAAGTGTCCCTTGACGCGCAGCCGGCCACCGGCGGTGCGGGAGGCGAAGAACTCGTTGAGTCTCTCGTTCTCGTCGTCGGGCGGATTCGTGTCGTCGGGTTGGAGCATCGAGGCCAGTCCGGCGACCCGCCTGCGGGTGTCCTCGGCGTTCTCTCGGGTGCCGTTGGTGAGGAGGTACTTGGTGCACTGGTCGGAGCATTCGGCGGTGGGGTCGTCGAATGTGCCGCCGTTGGCGGAGTTCTTGATGTCGGAGGTGTAGTCGGGGATTTTGTGGAGTAGTCCGATGATCGATCGGGCCTGCTCGGTGTCGATGTCGCCGTTCTCGAACGAGGCCTTGACGTCGGGGAAGCGATCGAGGTCGGCGCCGAGCGACATCACGCGCTTGGCGTGGCCGGGGGTGAGTTTCGACGACTCGGCGAGCCAGCCGATGGCGGATGAGGCACCCGTCAGCGTGACCACGCCACGGAACGCGGCCTCCTGGGTCAGTCGCACCCGAAGCGCCTCGAGCTGGCGGATCCGCCTCGACAGTTCCGGAACCAGGGTCACGAGTTCGCGCTCGTCGATCTGCCAGGCGACCACGTCCTGTGGTCGGTCGAGCAGATCGGTGAGTCCCATGTTCGAATTATAATCGAACAGATGTTCGATATCAAGAGGGATTGATCGCCAGTAACAGGGCCTCACCAGGGCACAGCACGACTGGGGTCACTGATCTCGGTGCCGCTATGACTCGGTTGGCGCCATACAACTGGGCGGTGGCGGCGCTGATGCTGCTCGTGCTCCAGGCGCTGGCCTCGTTGGCCCTGTTACGACTGCTCCGGCTGATCCTCGGTCGCCGCCCGGCCATCGTGATCCCTTTGGTGTTCTACCTCTTCTCGCCGCTGACCCTGCCCGCCTTCGCCTGGGGCCGCGGGCCTCAACGCGTTGCCGTTGTAGATCGGCCTTGCCTGGGTGGCGGGGGACGCGATTCGGTTGTGCCGCACCGGCAGCGCGCGCTACGCGATCTCGGGGTTCGTGGTGTTCGCCGTGTCGTTGCAGTTCTTCGAGAAGGCGGTGCTGGTTCCGCATCGACCGCAACGCCCAGTGCGGTTCCACGGCAACGGGTGCCGGACGGTCAGAAGTTCATGGTCAGGTTGTGGCGACCGGATTTCATCCAGCCGGTGACCACGGCCCGCTCCGCCTGCTCGGCTGTTCCCCCGCACCCGACGACGAGTCGGAATCGCTCGGCGTCATAGGCCGTGTACGAATACTCCCGCATCCATCCGTGGCCGCCGACTGGGTTGTCGAGTTCCGCCCACCCGGATTCGCCCTTCTCGGCGACCACCCACACCGCCACCGGTGGCGAATTCCGCGGACCCTGTTTGCAGCTCACCGTCCCGAAGACGGTCCGTGGGGTCAGGGCCTGTGCGGCCGGTGCCGCGAGCATGGCTGGCACAGCGACGAGTGCGGCGGCAGTGGCGGCAAACTTGAGGAAACGCATCTGGGTCCTCTCGGTCGCACGGGACTCTCGGCAACACCAAGCACTGATCCTAGCCAGCGTCCGCACGAATGCGCGCTCAATACCGGCACTAGTGTCGGGGACACCATGCGCGCAGAAACGCTCCCCGCGGACCGGGCCGAAGCCCCGGTCCCGGAGCAGGCCGCCGACGGGCGGCCCCGGGTGTCTCGCTGGTGGCCGCTGTCCGGCACCCGGGTCCTGCAGATCGCGTTCGCTCTGATCGCGCTCCAGCTGGTCGCGCGAGGCCTGGTCCTGAGCCGCGGTTATTTCTACTGGGACGACCTGATCCTGACCGGCCGGTCCGGATCCATGTCGCTGCTGTCGTCGGAGTTCCTGTTCTACGACCACGACGGTCACTTCATGCCCGCGGCCTTCCTCGTCGCCGGGATCGCAACCCGGTTGGCGCCGTACAACTGGCCGGTGGCGGCGCTGATGCTGCTCGCGCTCCAGGCGCTGGCCTCGTTGGCCCTGTTACGACTGCTCCGGCTGATCCTCGGTCGCCGCCCGGCCATCCTGATCCCTTTGGTGTTCTACCTCTTCTCGCCGCTGACCCTGCCCGCCTTCGCCTGGTGGGCCGCGGGCCTCAACGCATTGCCGTTGCAGATCGGCCTTGCCTGGGTGGCGGGGGACGCGATTCGGTTGTGCCGCACCGGCAGCGCGCGCTACGCGATCTCGGGGTTCGTGGTGTTCGCCGTGTCGTTGCAGTTCTTCGAGAAAGCGGTGCTGATTCCGCTGGTGGCCCTTGCCGCGGTCGCGCTGATCTACCGGGTCGACGGCCGGGCACGACCGATTCGCGCCGCGATCGGCAGGGGGGCGCTCCTCTGGTCGCCCGCGCTGCTCCTTGCGGTCGTGTGGTCGCTCATCTTCGGCCTCACCGTCACGACGGATTTCGCGCCGTACGACGGGTCCTCGGCGATCGAGATGGTCCGGCATGCGACATCGAAAGGCCTGCTGCCGACACTGTTCGGCGGGCCATGGACCTGGGACCGCTGGCCGCCGAGTCCGCCCTGGGCGGACCCACCCGGGGTGCTCATCGCCGCGAGCGGGGTCCTCGCCGCCGCGATTGTCGCCGCGACGATCGTCTGGAAGCGGCGGGTTGCGTGGGTGTGGATCGCGGTAGGGGCCTATGTGTTCGCCTCGGTTGCCGCGATGGTCGTGACCCGATCGGGTGTGGAGACGACCTTCGAGCTCGGGCAGACGCTGCGCTACCTGACCGACAGCGCCGTCATCATCGCCATCGCGCTGGCGGTCATCCTCCGTGCCCCCGCCCGAACGATCAGGGCGGGTTCGGGGCGTGGACCGACGGTGGCGGTGGCGCTGATGTCTGCGTTCGTCGCAGGCAGTCTGGTCTCGACCGTGACGTTTGCCGACAGCTGGCGGGACAATACGACACGCGACTACCTGGCCAACGCGCGGTCGGCGCTCGCGGCGCACCCCGATGTGCCGCTGCTGGAGCAGCCGGCGTCGATCTGGGTGCTGCTGCCCGTCGCGCACCCCCACAACCTGGTCAGTCACGTCCTCGGGCCGTTTCCCGATCGACCGGAATTCGCATCGGCCACGCCGGAGCTGCGCATGCTCGACGATGACGGCAGACTGGTCGACGCGGAGGTGACGTGGGTTCGGGCCATCGATCCGGGCCAGGAGCCGGGCTGCGGGCACCGCATCGGATCGGGCATCTCCGAGTTGCCGCTCGACGGACCGCTGGCGGGCTGGGAGTGGACCGTTCGGCTGAACTACCTGGCCTCGGCGGACGGTGAGATCACGGTGTCGCTCCAGCAGGGGGAGCCGGTCACGGTGCCGGTTCGGAGCGGCGCGAACAGTGTTTTCGTGCGCCTGACGGGCGGCGGGGGGCTGCTCGAGATCCGCGCGGTGGATCCGGACCTCACGCTGTGTGTCGGGTCCGGACCCGTTGGTGTGGTGGTGCCGAGTCCCCGGTGACCCGACTGGGTGATCCGCGCATGAGGATTCGACGATTCGCGCATCAGGGTCACAATTGGGTATTCGGTGCGGTCTGAACGGTTGTCCGGATGTCATCATGCCCGCTATGACGTGGGTTATCGCACACGCGGATTCGGTTCCGCCGCTCCAGTGTCCCGACATCTCCCGGCTGCGTTGGGTCGGGTCCTCCACCGCTGGACCGGAGTTCGTGCACCCACCCGAGATGCGCGTCGCCGAGTGGCTGTTCGGGGAGGGCTGCGGTGTGCGGCGCGAGAGCGCGTCGGTGTCGGCGCTCGAGGTGACCTTCACCCCGCCACGATCGGTTCTGCGTGCGGCCTTCGGCGGGAGATTGCGCGACCGCCTCGACGCGGTGCTCGCGGCCCACGAGCACGCGGTCGAGGAGACGTTGGCGACCTGGGAGCGGCATGCGACGGCTGTCAGGTTCGACACCTGTGCGGGCGTCGAGTGGTGTCCCGCGGTGGGTCTGGCCGGACTGTCGGAGATCGAGATCTGCGCCGAGCGACAGGTGATCTGTACCCGCTTGCACGTGTCCACCGTTGCGCTGACCCTGGACGACGCCCAGTGGCGCACCCTCGTCGTCGAGCGATTCCTGGACTGGCAGTCGCATGCCTGGTCCCAGTATCAGCGACTGCTCACATTGGGCGTACGGCGGTCGCTCGGTTGGGGATTCGAGTTCGCTCCATTGACGCCGGCGCACCAGGTGGTGGCCGATGCGGGCTGACCGACTGCGCGCGGGGGCCATTGTGTTGCGTTACAGTGTGTACTGGAACTCATGTCGGGGGGCAAGGGCGACACTGGGGGCGAATTGAACTCTGGCACGGCAACTCTGCAGACCGCGGGTCTGACGCAACGGTTTCGCGGCGGTCTCCACATGTGTGGGGCCGATGGGATCGACACGATCTCCGGGATCTGCCGATTCAGCGCCGAGCAGCCGTCGCAGTTCAGGGCGACGATGGGATCCACGGACTTCGGGATGATCCGCGTGAATCGGATGAAGTCGACCGCGGTCACCGCGGTCCGCGCCCGCACCATGCTGGACGACGAGATGGGTGACTACGTCTCGGTCGCGACCATCCGGTCGGGCACCGTTGGGGTGGAACAGGATCGGACCTCGGGTCGGGGCGGCGCGGGAGACATCACGTTTGTCGACTTCGGGCGCGAATTCGAGCTCGACGTCGCGGCAGGTAGTGAGGTCGTCTTCGTCTACCTCCCTCGCAGGCTGCTCGCGGAGAGGTCGATCGACACCCGAAAGCTCACCGGCGCCGTCATTCCGGGATCGCCCGTCGGGGGCGCGCTGGCGGGAATGTTGGAGCCGCTCACCCGTCATCACCCGAACACCCTTGCGGAACAGTCGCTGATCGAGCACGCGATCGTGGATCTGGCGCTGGCCGTGATCCAGCCATCGGGAGACGAGGTGCCCGCGCCGGAGGAGATGGCCGTTGGCAACCGGGCCCGGGTGTACGACTTCATCGAACGCAGCTTCACCGACCCGACGCTCAACGTCGATCGCGTCGCCGCTGGGATCAACGTCAGCCCCCGCTACCTCCACAAACTCATGGAGGGCGACGGCATCTCGGTCTACGGCATGATCCGCAGGAGACGGGTCAGGCACGGCATCGATCTGCTGTCGGACCCGGGCGCCGCGCACCTGTCGGTCGGCCAGATCGCGCGCAGGAGCGGGTTCACCGGGTTGAGTCAGTTCGGTCGCGCCGTCAGGGACCTCGCCGGTGAGTCCCCGCGGCAGATCCGGCAACGGGCCGCGGGCTCGGTCTGACGGGCCGGGGGGCGGTCCGCTACCGGGCGGTCACGCCCAGATGCTCGATCAGTTCCGCCGCGGCCGCCCGTCCGCCTCGGTTGGCCCCGATCGTGCTGGCGGACGGGCCGTATCCGAGGAGATGGATCCGCGGGTCGGACGCAACCTGCGTGGCCAGCCGCCCGGTCATCGTGATCCCGCCACCCGGCCCGCGAAGCCGGAGCGGGGCCAGATGGTCGAGCGAGCTGCGGAAACCGGTGCACCACAGGATCACGTCGGCGTGACGGTGCGTGCCGTCCGCCCATCGCACCCCGTCCGCGGTGATCTCGCTGAACATCGGCAGTCGTGTGAGGGCGCCGCGGTCGCGGGCTGCCCGGATCGCCGGGGTGACCGGCAGCCCGGTCACCGACACCACCGAGCCGGGCGGAAGGCCGCGCCGCACCCGGTCCTCGACCACCGCGACCGCGGCTCTGCCCTCCTCCGCGGTGAACGATTCCTCCCTGAACTGCGGGACGCTGCGGGTCACCCAGGTGGTGGAGGTGACCTGGGAGATCTCGTCGAGCAGTTGCACGGCGGAGATGCCGCCGCCCACGACGACCACGTGACGGCCCTCGAACTCGGCGGCGCTCTGGTAGTCCCTGGTGTGCAGCTGACGACCGAGGAACAGCTCGGCTCCCGGATAGCGAGGGATGAACGGGCGCTCCCAGGTGCCGGTGGCGTTGATGATCCCGCGGGCGGTGACGGGGCCGGAGTCGGTCTCCAGGGTGAGCAGGCCGTCGCCGGCCCGATCGCACACCACCCGGGTGTGCACCGGCCGGTGCACCGGCAGTTCGAAGCGGCGCTCGTACTCGGCGAAATAACGCGGTACCGCCTCGGCGGCGTGCACCTCGGCGGGCGCGGTGTCGTCCAGGACATCGGTGAACGGCATGCCGGGCAGGTCGTGCACGCGATTGACTGTGCTCAATGTCAGTGAGGGCCAACGGAACTGCCAAGCGCCTCCTGCGCCGGGGGAGTGGTCGAGGATCACGAATCCCGCACCCGGCTCGAGTCCGAACCGGCGCAGGTAGTAGCCCGCGGACAGGCCTGCCTGCCCGGCGCCGACGACCACGACGTCCGACTGTGTCTGCATGGTGGCAACCTCCCGGGTGTGAACGGTACGGTCATTCACATGATCGGGACCAGCCGCGACGGTGATGTGGTGACCATCGAGCTCCAGCGAGAGGAGCGGCGGAACGCTCTGAACACCGAGCAATGCGTGCTCCTGCGCGACGCCGTCGACGAGGCCGTTGCCCTGGGGGCGCGGGCGATCGTGCTGACCGGGCAGGGCTCCGCGTTCTGCGCGGGCGCCGACCTGTCCGGTGACGTGTACGCCGACGGCTTCACCGACACCCTGCTCGAGATGCTGCACACCATCGACGAGGCGCCGATCCCGGTGATCGCGGCGGTGAACGGCCCTGCGGTCGGTGCGGGCACCCAGTTGGCCCTGGCCTCGGACCTGCGGGTCGTCGCCCCCGGCGCCCATTTCGCGATCCCCGCCGCCAAGCTCGGCATCTCCGTCGACACCTGGACCGTGAAGCGGTTGGTGTCCCTCGCGGGCGGCGGACCGGCCCGCACCATGCTGTTCGGAGCCGAGTCGTTGACGGCCGAGGAGGCGCTGACCGCGGGACTGGCGAACAAGATCGGTGACCTCGCGGCCGCGCAGGACTGGGCCAAGCGCATCTCGGCGCTGGCCCCGCTGTCGCTGCGACACCTGAAGATGGTGTTCAACGACGACGGCACCCAGGACGACCCGACTCCCGAGCAGCTCAGCGCGCTGCAGGCGGCCTGGCGCAGCGAGGACATGGACGAGGCCCGCCAGGCTCGGTGGGAGAAGCGCCAGCCGGAGTTCAAGGGCCGATGAGACTCGGGATCAAGGGCGCCATCGCGGCCGCGGCCGGCCTGGCCGGGGTCGCGGCACTGGCGCGTGTCGGCACGGACCTGTCATCCGCCATGGGCGCCTCGACCACGGCGATCGTGCCGCACGCGACCGGTTCCGCCCGGTACCGCGGCAAGCGGTTCCACAACACCGAACCCAGCAGCCAGTTCGTGAGCACCCGCTCGAGCATCGTGACCTCGCTCCTCACCCGCGGCAGGCTGGGACGTCCGAGGAGCCCGATCCCGCTGGCCACCCCGCTGGCCCCCGCGCAGCCCGCGGAACTCGCCGTCACCTGGTACGGCCACTCCAGCGCGCTGATCGAGATCGACGGGCACCGGGTGCTCACCGACCCCGTGTGGAGCCACCGGGTCTCGCCCTCCCGGTTGGTCGGGCCCGCCCGGTTGCATCCGACCCCGGTCGGGATCGAGGCCCTGCCGCAGATCGATGCCGTCGTCGTCTCGCACGACCACTACGACCACCTCGACAAGGCCACCGTCCTGGCCCTGGTGCACACCCAGGGAGCCCCGTTCGTGGTTCCGAAGGGCATCGGGGCGCACCTGCGGCACTGGGGGGTGCCGGACGATCGGATCGTCGAGCTCGACTGGGACGAGCAGGCGACGGTCGGGGCACTGACCCTCACCTGCACCGAGGCGAGGCACTTCTCCGGACGCGGACTGGTGCGCAACCCGACGCTCTGGTCGTCCTGGGTGATCGCCGGACCGCAACGCACGGTGTTCTTCGGTGGTGACACCGGTTACACCCCGAGGTTCGCGGAGATCGGCAGGCGGCACGGCCCGTTCGACCTGACGCTGCTCCCGGTCGGCGCCTACGACGAGCACTGGCCGGACATCCACATGAACCCGGAGGAGGCGGTCCGGATGCACGCCGATCTCAACCAGGGCGAGCCCGGGTCAGGCGTGCTGGTGCCGGTGCACTGGGCCACCTTCAATCTGGCGTTCCATCCGTGGGCGGAGCCGGTGACACGGCTGTTGACCGCGGCGGGTGAGGTGGATACGAAGGTGAGCGTGCCGATGCCGGGACAGCGGATCGACGTGCTGCGCCCGGCCTCGCAGCGGCAGTGGTGGCTGCGGCTCGCGTGATCGAGAGGCGGCGGGTGTCCCCGGGTCTGGCATAACCTGGCGGCATGGCCCCCGACGAGAATTCCGGCGACGGTGTGACGGTCGCAACACTGACTGCAGGAGAGGTCGACGTCTCGACCGGTTTGACCGCGGCGCAGGTGTCGCGCCGGGTTGCGGACGGGCAGACCAATGACGTGCCCGGTCGCGCGAGCCGGTCGGTCAAGGAGATCGTCCGCGCCAACGTGTTCACCCGGATCAACGCGATTCTCGGTGTGCTGCTGATCATCGTGCTGGCCACGGGCTCGGTGATCGACGGCATGTTCGGGCTGCTGATCATCGCGAACAGCGCGATCGGCATCATCCAGGAAGTCAGGGCCAAGCAGACCCTCGACAAGCTGGCGATCGTCAGCCAGGCCAAGCCCCAGGTGCGCCGCGACGGCGCATCGGTGTCGGTGGCGCCGAACGAGGTGGTTCTCGACGAGATCATCGAACTGGGCGCGGGCGACCAGATCGTGGTCGACGGCGCCGTGGTCGAGGGCGAGGTCCTCGAGGTCGACGAATCGCTGCTGACCGGCGAGGCCGACCCCGTCCACAAGCGGCCGGGCGAGCAGGTGCTCTCGGGCAGTTTCGTGGTGTCCGGCAGCGGCGCCTATCAGGCCACGAAGGTCGGCAAGGATGCCTACGCGGCGAAATTGGCTGCGGAGGCGAGCAAGTTCACACTGGTGCACTCCGAGCTGCGCAGCGGCGTCGACAAGATCCTCAAGTTCATCACCTACCTGATGATCCCGGCGGGCCTGCTGATCATCTACAACCAGTTGTTCGTCAGCGAGCAGGATCTGCCCGCGGCGCTCAACGGCATGGTCGCGGCGCTGGTCCCGATGGTGCCGGAGGGCCTGGTGCTGATGACCTCGCTGGCCTTCGCGGTGGGCGTGGTGCGGCTGGGGCGCAGACAGTGCCTGGTGCAGGAACTGCCCGCGATCGAGGGGCTCGCCCGCGTGGACGTGGTGTGCGCGGACAAGACCGGCACGCTCACCGAGAACGGTATGCGGCTGTCGGAGTTGCGTTCCCTCGACGGGGACGAGGCCTCGGCTCGCGACGCGCTCGCGGCGATGGCGGGCAACGATCCCCGTCCGAACGCGAGCATGCTGGCGATCGCGGAATCCTGTGACGGCGATCCCGGCTGGTCCAGCACCGCCATCGCACCGTTCACCTCCGCCAAGAAGTGGAGCGGTATCTCGTACGGCGACAACGGGAACTGGGTGCTCGGCGCCCCCGACGTGCTGCTCGACCCGGAGACCGACACCGCCCGCGAGGCCGAGGAGATCGGCTCGAAGGGCCTGCGCGTGCTCATGCTCGGCAGCAGTGACCTGTCCGTGGACGACTCCGCGGCACCGGGTGTGGTGACGCCGCGGGCGTTGGTGGTGCTCGAGCAGCGGGTCCGGCCCGATGCCAGGGAGACCCTCGAGTACTTCGCCGACCAGCGCGTGGCGGTCAAGGTGATCTCCGGGGACAACGCGGTTTCCGTTGGCGCGGTTGCTGGTTCGCTCGGATTGCCCGGCGGTGACCGTCCGATCGACGCGAGGGAGCTGCCGACCGACCGGGAGGCGTTGGCCGACACCCTTGACACGGCCACCACCTTCGGCCGGGTGCGGCCGGACCAGAAGCGCGAGATGGTCGGGGCGCTGCAGTCGCGCGGCCACACGGTGGCGATGACCGGCGACGGCGTCAACGACGTGCTCGCGCTCAAGGACGCCGACATCGGTGTGTCGATGGGCTCGGGCAGCCCCGCGACCAGGGCGGTCGCCCAGATCGTGCTGCTGGACAACAAGTTCGCCACCCTGCCGTACGTGGTCGGCGAGGGACGCCGGGTGATCGGCAACATCGAGCGTGTCTCGAACCTGTTCCTCACCAAGACCGTGTACTCGGTATTGCTGGCGCTGCTCGTCGGGCTGTCGGGGGTGTGCTCCGAGTTCTTCGACTTCGAGCCGATGCCGTACCCGTTCCTGCCGCGGCACGTGACGATCGCCGCCTGGTTCACGATCGGCATCCCGGCGTTCATCCTCTCGCTTGCGCCCAACAACGAGCGGGCGCGCACCGGATTCGTCCCGAGGGTGATGCGCTTCGCGGTGCCGTCCGGCCTGGTCATCGGCGTCGCCACGTTTGTCGCCTATGCCCTGGTGTACGCCGGGCCGGAGGCAACCGAGACGCAGCGGATACAGGCCGGGACCACGGCCCTGATCACCCTGATCATGATCGCGCTCTGGGTGCTGGCCATCGTGGCGCGGCCGTACACGTGGTGGAAGGTGCTGCTGATCGCCGGGTCGGTGGCCGGATACCTCGTCCTGTTCGCGCTGCCCTTCACCCGTGAGTTCTTCAAGCTCGACCCGTCGAACGTCGGGGCCACCACCACCGCGTTCGTCTGCGGCGCGGTGGGCGTTGTGCTCGTTGAGGTGTCGTGGTGGGTCTCCGGTGCGATCCACGGCGAGAAGCGGCGGCTGTTCGCGCAGCCGGATGTCGGCGGCGTGACCGGCTCGAATGCCCCGGATCAGGTGGCGTGACCACCGGATCTCTGTGAGACTGGGGGCGAAGCGGGGGAACGCCCCGGCGACCCAAGGTGCCCGACCGGCACCAGAAGAGGAGACGCTATGAGCTTCATGGACACCCTCAAGGGACTGTTCGGCAAGGGCAAGCAGGCCGCCGCCCAGCACTCCGACAAGATCGAGGACGCCGTCGACAAGGCGGGCGATTTCATCGACGAGAAGACCGGCGGCAAGTACGCGCAGCACGTCGACAAGGCCCAGGATGCGGCCAAGAAGATCATCCCCAACGAATAGCCGATCCCGAACAGGAGCCGCAATGTCCGATCCTTCCCCGTACACGGTGGAGCTGCTGTTCGATCGGGATTGCGGCTTCTGTGTACGTAGCGCGAACTTCCTCGATCGCATCGACCGCCGCGGTCGGGTCAGCACGGTCGCGCTGCAGCAGCGGGGCGCGCCGGAGAGATTCGGAGTGGACACCGAGGCCGCGCTCGAGCAGGCATGGGCGGTGGACTCGCGCGGTGACCGATATGCGGGTGCGGGCGCCATCAATGCTGCGCTCTCGGGGGTGCTCGGCACCCGAATCCCGTTGTTCGTCTACAGGATCTGGGGTATCCGCCAACTCCAGGACCGGCTGTACCGCTGGGTGGCGGCCAACAGGCATCGTTTGCCGGGTAAGGGCGGAAGCTGCGCGGTGAACTAGGCCGATGACGGTCACCTGGCTGTTCCTCGTCGTGATCGTGGCCATGGCAGTGACGGGGTTCGCCAAGAGGTTCGATCTGCAGGTCCCCCTGGTGCTCGTCGCCATCGGAGGCGCCGCCTCCTTCATCCCCGGACTCCCTCGCCTCGAGCTCTCGCCGGAGCTGATGCTCGGCGTCGTCCTGCCGCCACTGCTCTACTCGGCGGCACTCGACTTCTCGTTCAGCACATTTCGGCGCAACCTCGCCCCCATCCTGCGGCTCGGCATCGGCATGGTCGTCGTCACCACCTTCGCCGTCGGATGGTTCGCCAACTGGCTGGTGCCGGAGCTGACCCTGGGAGCCGCGCTCGTTCTCGGCGCCGTGGTGGCGCCGCCCGACGCCGTGGCCGCGGTCGCGGTGGGCCGGAAGCTGGGTCTGCCGCGCCGCATGATGGCGATCCTCAAGGGCGAGTCCCTGGTCAACGATGCCGCGGCGCTGACCCTGTTCGCCCTCGCGACCGCGGCGGTCACCGGCAGAAAGATCGCGATCGGGTCGCCGGTGTTGTACTTCCTCTACGAGGTCGTGGGCGGAGTCCTTGTCGGGCTTGCCCTTTCGTTTGCGGTCCGGTTCGTCCGCGCGCGGATCGCGGACCCGCCGATGGAGACCGTGCTGGGGTTGTTGCTGCCGTTTGCCGCGTACTTCGCGGCGGAGGAGATCCATGCCTCCGGGGTGCTCGCCGTGGTCACGGCGGGATTCGTCCTCGGGCGCGATGTCGGGGACGAGTCCGTCTCCACCCGCCTCCAGGAGAGCGCGGTGTGGCCGACGATCGACCTGGTGATGGAGACGTTCGTCTTCGCCTACATGGGATTGCAGTTGCGGTTCGTCATCGAGGACGTGCGCGACGAGGGGCTCCCCGTCCACCACATCTTCGCCTACGGGCTGGCGATCCTCGCACTGGTGATCCTGATTCGGCCCGCGTGGATCTTCGCCACCCAGGCCAGGAGTGAGGGCTGGCGCCAGAACCTGGTGATCTCATGGGCGGGGATGCGCGGCGTCGTCACCCTCGCAGCCGCGTCCGGTGTGCCGCTGACGACCCTGGCGGGCGACCCGTTCCCCGGTCGAGGCGTCATCGTGGCGGTCGCCTTCACCGTGGCTGTGGGAACGCTGCTGATCCAGGGCCTGACGCTGCCACTGCTGATCCGACGGCTCGACGTGGCCGATCCGGATGAGGACCAGCGACAGGGTGAGCAGATGATGCTCGCGCGGCGGATCTCTCACGATGCGGCCGCGCAGTTCCTCGAGGAGACGCTGCGGGATCCGCCTGCCGGGATGCCGACCGGGGAGCTGTCGGCGCTCGTCGAGCGGGTCCAGCGGGTGTCCGAGGCAAGGGCGAACATGGATCGGGCCGAGGAGGTCAGCGAACACGAGGCGAAGGCGCTGCGGGCGAGCGCGGTGTTCAACCGGTTGCGCCGCGGGGTTCTCCAGGACCAGCGGGCGGCGCTGATCGCCGCCAGGAACGCGGGCGAACTCGACGACGAGGTGCTGCGGTACGTGCTCGACGGCCTCGACATCGAAGAGGTGGCGGCCGAGTCGAGGGTGCGGCGGTCGCGGTGGTGAGCGCCCCGGCGCAGCTCGGGCACAATCGGATCGTGAACTGGGCCAGAGTGATCCTCGCCGCCATCGCGTGTGCCGCGCTCGCCGCCGGCTGCTCCGATGCCCCCGCCGAGTCCGCGCCCGACGCCGTGACCTCGGCCGCGGACGCCGCCATCACGCCGGCCCCGGCTCCCGTCGGCGACGAGCGAGGGGCGCTGATCGAGGACCAGCCGCTCGCCGAGACCGCGGCGGTGAGTTCGCACGGCCCGGTCACCGCTCGCAGGCTCGTCTACCGCTCCACCTCGGGCCTGGACGGCAGCGGAACCGAGGTGTCCGGCACGGTTTTCGTGCCGCCGGGCGCCGCACCGGAGGGCGGGTGGCCGATCGTCACGGTCGGACACGGCACCACCGGCGTCACCGACGAGTGCGCGCCCTCGCAGTACCCGGACCTGCTCGGGGCCGTCGGCATGGTCACCGCGCTTCTCGAGCGGGGCTACGTCGTCGTCGCCTCCGACTATCAGGGGCTCGGTACACCTGGACCGCACCCGTACCTGGAGCCGAAGTCCGCCGCGTACAACCTGATCGACGGGGTCAGGGCGGCCAGGGCGGCGGTACCGGACACCTCGAACCGCTGGGCGGCGCTCGGCCTCTCTCAGGGCGGTCAGGCGTCTTGGTCCGCGGCCGAACACACGACCGGATACGGCGACGGGCTGGATTTCGTCGGCGCGGCAAACCTGTCCCCGGCGGCGGACCTGTCGCACATCGCCGACGACCTCGGTGGGATCTCGCTGACGCTGCCGCAACAGATATTCCTACCGATGCTGCTCGCGGGCAGCGAGGCGCAGCACACCGGCCTCGATCCGGCGAACTACATCCGGGGCGCGCTGGCGGACAGCCGAGAGACCCTGATGTCGTGCGCCCCGCAGGACGCCGAGCGGAAATGGGATGCGGCGGTGCAGATCACCCGGGCGGACAGCCTCCCGCTGACCACTGCGGACACCGATCGGATGCGGGCGTGGCTGGAGCGGATCGCGCTGCCCCAGCAACGCACCGGGGCACCGATGCTGGTGGTGGTCGGGGATACCGACGATCTGATCCCCGCGGACTGGACAAGGGCGGCGGTGGCAGAGGCCTGTGCCCTCGGCGACGTGATCGCGCTGGAGTCGCGGCCGGGTGAGGGACATGCCGATGCGCGGGCCAACGCGGGGGCGGTGGACTGGATCGCGGATCGGTTCGCGGGCGTGCCCGCGCCGAACACCTGCCAGGGCACCCCGTGAGCATCTCGTGGTCGGCGACCGCCCGGCTGTCGTAGCGTCTACTCATGACCGCGACCAGCCCGCTCGACCGGCTCCGCGAGCTGTGCCTGCGGATGCCCGAGGCGACGGAGCGGATCAGCCACGGCGAACCGGCCTGGTTCGTCCGTAAGGCCCCGCAGTTCGCGACCCTGTCCGACCACCATCACGACGACCGGCTGGCCTTCTGGGCGGCGGCGCCCGCCGGGGCGCAGGCGGATTGGGTGGCCCGGGACCCGGAGCGCTTCTTCGTGCCGCCGTACGTGGGTGGGCGCGGCTGGATCGGCGTGTACCTCGACCGTCCGCAGGAGTGGGACGACATCGCGGACATCGTCGAGGACGCGTACCGCACGGTCGCCCCGCGGAAGCTGCTCGCTCTGCTCGACGAGAGTCGGGACCGGTGACCGGTACCACCGCCGCGGTTCTGCTGGTCATCGTCGTCGCGGCCCTCGCGCTCGGCGCGTGGTGGCTGCGCGGCCGCAGGACACTCACCACGCCCGCGGAGCGAGCCGTGCACGCAACCCTGCACACGGCCGCCCTCGCCGCGAAACCGCTGCGCCGCGGTCTCGACGCCACCTCCGCGGCGGAGGCCGCCCCGCACCTGCAGGCACTTACCGGTGCGGATGCGGTGGCGCTGGCCTCCGCGGACGGGGCGCTGCTGGCCTGGCACGGACCGCACGCGGACCTGGCCGAGCGGTTCCTGGAGGCCGGGCTCAGGGCCGTCGCCGGTGAGCGCCGGGTCCTGGTCGAATCGGCCGAGCTCGGCAAGCCCGAGGTCGGGGCGTTGATCGTCCAACCGCTGCTCATCGAGGATTCCGGGGTTGTCGGCGTGATGGGCGTGGTGACCGCGGGGGAGCCCGGGCCCGGCGCGATCGGCGCGATCACGGAGGTCGCCCGGTATGCGTGCAGCCAGATCGAGCTGGCCGAGCTCGACGCGTCCAGGGCGCGACTGGACCGGGCCGAGGTGCGCGCCCTGCGCGCTCAGATCAGCCCGCACTTCATCTACAACGCGCTCAACACGGTGGCGTCCTTTGTCCGTACCGACCCGGACAGGGCGAGGGAGCTGATCCTCGAGTTCGCCGACTTCACCCGGTACTCGTTCCGGTCCGCGGGCGAGTACACCCTGCTGGCCGACGAACTGCGCAACATCGACCGGTATCTGACCCTCGAGCGGGCCCGGTTCGGCAAGGCCCTTGAGGTGCGCCTGCAGGTCGCCCCGGAGGTGTTGGGCGTCGTGCTGCCGTTTCTTGCGCTGCAACCCCTGGTGGAAAACGCCGTGCGGCATGGGATCTCGAGTAAGCCACAGGGGGGAACCGTGAGCATCGTCGCGGCAGACGAGGGCACCGACTGCGTCATCAGCGTCGAGGACGACGGCGTCGGGATGGATCCCGACCTGTTGCGCTCGGGCTCGCTGGACGCGGTCGAGTCCGGCGGCGACCGGCCGAGCGCCAGGGAATCCGCGCACGTCGGCCTGGCGAACGTGGACGACCGACTGCGCGCTGCGTTCGGGAACGACTACGGGTTGGTGGTGGAGACGGCGCCGGGCGCGGGCACCAAGGTGAGTATGCGGGTGCCGAAGTTCCGTCCGGGAATCAGGGCCTGAGTGTGACGGCGGGGAGATTCACCCATGGCACGATGGTTCCGTTGTGACGCCGAACTCCGATGGGCCGACGATCGCCCCGCTGACCGTGCTTGCCGTCGACGATGAGCGCCCCGCCCTCGACGAGCTGGCCTATTTGCTGCGCGCTCAGGATGCGGTCGGCGACATCCTCACCGCGAGCGACGCCACCACCGCGCTGCGGGTGATCAAGGATCGTCTCGGCAGGTCCGCGGCCATCGACGCGGTGTTCCTCGACATCAACATGCCCGGCCTCGACGGGCTGGAGCTGGCCGGAGTGCTCGCCGCGTTCGCGGATCCGCCCGCGGTGGTGTTCGTGACCGCGCACGACGATCGCGCGGTCGCGGCGTTCGACCTCGGAGCCGTCGACTACCTGCTCAAGCCGTTGCGTGAGGAACGACTGGCGGAATCGGTCCGCAGGATCGTCGCGCTCAAACAGCAGCACGAGCGCGCGGGGTCGGGCAGGCCCGAGCCGGACGCGGACGAGGTGATCCCGGTCGAACTGGGCGGCGTCACGACCCTGGTTCCCCGGTCCGCGGTGGCCTGGGTGGAGGCCGACGGCGACTACGCCAGGCTGCACACGGCGACCGGGTCGCATCTGGTGCGGATCCCGATCTCGGCCCTGGAGAGCCGCTGGGAACACGCCGGATTCCTGCGGGTGCACCGCTCGTACCTGGTGTCGCTGCAGCTGGTCACGGGGATTCGCAGCGTCGGCAACGGCACTGTGGTGTGCCTGCGGGCCGTCGGGGACGGACCGGCCGTCGAGCTGCCGGTGAGCAGGCGGCACACCAGGGAGCTCAAGGATCGGCTGGTGCGCGCGCCGCGGCAGAGCTGGACCGGCCGGTGACCGCGCCAGGGGGAGCGCCGAGGGCACGGGAGCGGGTGGTGCTGGCCAAACGGCACGGCGCCCGGATCGTGCGCACCCGGGTGGAGGTCCAGGAGCAGACCGAGGTCGGCGACGCGATGATCCGCGGGCTGGTCCGCGCCCAGCTGGGGCTGGCCCTGCGGCTGGCCCTGCTCGCCGCCGGGCTGCTGTCCGCGGTGCCGCTGCTGCTCATCGCGTTCCCCGGGCTCGCCGAGGTGGAGGTGCTCGGGATCCGGCTGCCCTGGCTGGTCCTCGGGGTCCTGGTGTACCCGGTGCTGCTGGTCGTCGGCAGGCTCTACATCGGGCGCGCGGAACGCAACGAGCAAGAGTTCGTTGACCTGGCCGACGACTGAGCGCGGTTGGTGGCCACGATGTCCGGACAGCCCATCCCGGTGGCAACGGTGCTCGGCCTGTTGGCCGCGGCGGTGGTGACGGTGGCCATCGGCATCTACGGGGTCCGGCTGGCGCGCACCACGTCGGACTTCCTGGTCGCCTCGCGCAGCGTCGGTCCACGCTGGAACGCGGCCGCGATCTCCGGTGAGTACCTGTCGGCGGCATCGTTTCTCGGTGTCGCCGGGTTGATCGCCAAGTACGGAGCCGACGCCCTCTGGTATCCGGTCGGCTTCACGGCGGGCTACCTGGGATTGCTGTTGTTCGTGGCCGCGCCGCTCCGCAGGTCCGGCGCCTACACGGTTCCCGATTTTGCCGAATTCCGTTTGGGTTCAACACGACTGCGCAAGCTCGCCATGGTGGTCGTGGCGGTGATCTGCATCCTGTACATGGTCCCGCAGTTCCAGGGCGCCGGCCTGACGGTCGGCATCCTGCTGGGCATCCCCACCTGGGTGGGCGCGGTCGCGGTCGCGCTGATCGTCATCGCGAACGTGGTCGGCGGCGGGATGCGCTCGATCACCTTCGTGCAGGCATTCCAGTACTGGCTCAAGCTCACGGCGGTCGCGGTGCCCGCGTTGGTGCTCGCGGTGCACTTCCTCGGTGAGGAGCACGATCTCGGTGCACCGGCGCCGCCCACGGTGGGGGAGCGCACCACGGTGGATATCACCACCGACGTCGTCGTCCAGGTGTCGGGGCCGATCGCTGCCGGCGTCAGCGGAACCCTCGACGGCGCGGAGGTGGACGGCACCGTCATGCTGGGGCCCGGTGAGCACGAGCTGGGTTCGGGCACCGCGCTCATCCTCGAGGCGGGCTCGCCGGTGCCGGTGGTCGCCGGTGCCCCCGCCACCGACGCCGACTGGCTCGAGCCCGGTTCGGGACTCGGCGGCGAGCACCCGCTCTTCCAGGTGTATTCGCTGATGATCGGGATCTTCCTCGGCACGGTGGGGCTGCCGCACGTGCTGGTCCGCTTCTACACCAACCCGGACGGCCGCGCGGCCCGGCGGACCTCGCTGGTGGTGATCGGGCTGCTCGGCGTGTTCTACCTGTTCCCGACCCTGCTCGGGGTGTTCGCCAGGTTGTGGGTGCCGCAACTGCTCATCACGGGCACCTCGGATGCGGCGGTGTTGTTGCTGCCGGGCTCGGTGCTGTCCGGCCCCGGCGGCCAGTTGCTGGCCGCGCTCGTCGCGGCAGGCGCGATCGCCGCATTCCTGTCGACCTCCTCGGGGCTGTTGGTCAGCGTCGCCGGTGTGCTGAGCACCGACGTGCTGCGTGGGCGGGTCCGCGACTTCAGGGTGGCGGCGGTGCTGGCGGGCGTGGTGCCGCTGCTGCTCGCGCTCGGCATGGTGTCCGTCGACCTGTCCCGGACCGTCGGGCTGGTGTTCGCCGTCGCGGCGTCCACCCTGTGTCCGCTGCTGGTCCTCGGCATCTGGTGGCGTGGGCTGACGGCGGTCGGGGCGGTGGCCGGGATGGTCACCGGTGGCCTGGTGGCCGGGTCCGCGGCCCTGTTGACCGCAGTCGGCGGGGTACCGGGCGGCTGGGCGGACTGGACGCTGACCGGTTGGCCAGGTGCCGTGGTCGGTTATCCGGCGGCGGTGAGCGTGCCGCTGGCGTTCCTGGTCATGGTGCTCGTCAGTCGGGTCACCCGCGGCCAGGTGCCGCAGGACGTCGGCCGGACCTTCACCCGCATGCACGCGCCGGAACGGCTCGGCGTCGGCAGGGACAGGGAAGGGGACCTCCGGTCCCTGTGAGCACTTCTGGCCCCTATGGACCCCATAAGTACTCACGGGCGGCGCAGCCGCCTGTGCCGTTCGTCGTGTCGTGGCGACCGTCCGGCGAGGGATTCGACGGTTCGGCGTGTGACCGCCGCCACAGCCTGTCTCTGTGACCTGTGTCTCATTAACGTCTGTGACCTGCCGGTCCTCACGGGATCTGGCCCACACTGACCGAGGAGTCCGCAGTGACCACAGCCGACCTGATCCCGGAGAGGTCGCCCGAGCGACCGACCCCGGACGCGCAGGCCTTCATCGACATGCAGGCCAGTCCCGAGTTCCAGGAGTTGCGTAGCCGGCTGCGGCGCTTCGTCTTCCCGATGACGGCGTTCTTCCTGGCCTGGTACGCGACCTACGTGCTGCTGGCGACCTACGCGACCGACTTCATGGCCACCAAGGTGATCGGCAACGTGAACCTCGGCGTCATCCTCGGGCTCGGCCAGTTCGTGTCGACCTTCGTCATCACCGCGCTCTACGTGAAGTTCGCGAACCGCGAGCTCGACCCCCGTGCCACCGCGATCCGCGAAGAGCTGGAAGGACCGGCCAAGTGACCATTCTGGCAGCGGGTACGGCCTCGGTCGGCAACCCGGCACTGAACATCGCGATCTTCGTGGCGTTCGTCGTGATCACCATGACCATCGTGATCCGCGCGAGCCGCACCACGAAGAAGGCGTCCGACTTCTACACCGGCGGCGCCCAATTCTCCGGCCCGCAGAACGGCTTCGCCATCGCGGGCGACTACCTGTCGGCCGCCTCCTTCCTCGGCATCGCGGGGGCCATCGCGGTCTACGGCTACGACGGGTTCCTCTACTCGGTGGGCTTCCTGGTCGCCTGGCTGGTGGCGCTGCTGCTGGTCGCCGAATTGCTCCGCAACACCGGCAGGTTCACGATGGCCGACGTGCTCAGCTTCCGGCTGCGGGAGCGTCCGGTCCGGATGGCCGCTGCCCTGTCCACGCTGGTGGTCTCTCTGTTCTACCTGCTCGCCCAGATGGCTGGGGCGGGCGGACTCGTGGCCCTGCTGCTGAACATCAACGGCAAGGTCGGCCAGGCCATCGTCGTCGCGGTGGTCGGCGTCCTGATGATCGTCTACGTGCTCATCGGCGGCATGAAGGGCACCACCTACGTGCAGATGGTCAAGGCCGTGCTGCTCATCCTTGGCGCCGGAATCATGTTCGTGCTGGTGCTCTTCGCGGTGAAGGGCAACTTCTCGCAGCTGCTCGCGGACGCGCAGGCGATGGTCAACGGCTCCGCCAACGAGGCGGTCGCGGGCCGCGACATCCTCGCGCCCGGCGCGAAGTACGGCATCAGCTCCATGTCGCGGCTGGACTTCATCTCGCTCGGCATCGCGCTTGTGCTCGGCACCGCAGGTCTGCCGCACGTGCTGATGCGCTTCTACACCGTGCCCACCTCGAAGGAGGCCAGGCGGTCGGTGACCTGGGCGATCGGCCTGATCGGGGCGTTCTACCTGTTCACCCTGGTGCTCGGATACGGCGCCGCCCGGATGGTCGGGCCCGACAAGATCCTCGCGGCGCCGGGCAAGGAGAACTCCGCCGCGCCGCTGCTCGCGTTCGAACTCGGCGGCACCATCTTCCTCGCGGTCATTTCCGCGGTGGCGTTCGCGACCATCCTCGCCGTCGTGGCAGGCCTGGCGATCACCGCCTCGGCCTCCTTCGCTCACGACATCTACGCCAGCGTCATCAAGCGGGGCAAGGCATCCGAGGAGCAGCAGGTCCGGGTCTCGAGGATCACCGTGGTGGTCATCGGACTCGTCTCGATCGTCCTCGGCATCCTCGCGATGGGGCAGAACATCGCCTTCCTGGTCGCGCTCGCCTTCGCCGTCGCGGCCTCCGCGAACCTGCCGACATTGCTGTACTCGCTGTTCTGGAAGAAGTTCAACACCACCGGCGCCCTGTGGAGCATCTACGGCGGCCTGATCAGCTGCCTCGTGCTGATCGTGTTCTCGCCCGCGGTGTCCGGCAAGGCCTCGTCGATGTTCCCGAGCGCCGACTTCGACTTCTTCCCGTTGGCGAACCCGGGCATCGTCTCCATCCCGCTCGCCTTCCTGCTCGGGATCGTCGGCACCTACGTCGGCCGGGCCAAGCAGGAGAACGCGGCGAAGCAGGCCGAGATGGAGGTTCGCTCCCTGACCGGGGTCGGCGTCGAGAAGGCCGTTGCCCACTAGCGGGACGTTGACTGTTCGCTACGATTCGTCAATGGCGAAGCTGAAGGTGTCGATCGATGTGCCGTTGTCCCCGCAGGAAGCGTGGGAGAAGGCAAGCGCTCTGGAGGAATTCGAGAAGTGGCTCTCGATTCACGACGGTTGGCGCTCCGAGATCCCCGAGCAGTTGACGGCCGGGACCACCGCAGAGTCGGTGGTCTCGGTCAAGGGGATGCGGAATCGGATCAAGTGGGTCATCAAGGAGTACAACCCGCCCAAGACCCTGCTCCTGAAGGGGGACGGCAAGGGCGGCGTCAAGGTGAACCTCACGCTCTCGGTGACGCCCAAGGGTGGCGGCGCCGAGGTCGGTTTGAACATCGAGCTCGGTGGGGCGCCGCTGTTCGGCCCGATCGGGTCCGGCGTGGCCCGCGCACTCAAGGGCGACATCGAGGGCTCGCTGCGCACGTTCGTCACCCTGTACGCGTAGGTCGGACTAGATGTACTGCCCAGGCAGGTTGGTTGAGGGATTGCGACGACACGCTGTGACTGGTCGTTGAACAGCGAAGGTCTCCTGTCGTGAAGTGGAGCTGCTT